>CADDZN010000001.1 GCA_902812375.1 bacterium
AAAGTGACGTGAACTCCGAGCAATCCATGTGGATCTCGTAATCACGGTCGGCGTACGGATTGTCGAATGTCTCGAGGAGCTCTGGTCTGGGCATCCCCAACAATGCACTGATGCCTGGCGCGGATCAATCCGCTTTAATCACGCTTCAATCACGCGTCCCGCAGCCGTCGCGACATCTCCTCGAGCAGCCTTCTCTCTTCCTTTGTCAGACTGGCCATGCCGTGCTGCGAGATTTTGTCCAGAACCCCGTTCACCCGGGCCGCATATTCCTTTGGCGATTCCTGTCGCGGCATGTGTTGCAGAGCCTTGCTCTCACGCAGCACCACCGCGTTGCTCCGCGTGACGACTTCATCTACCCCCCGCGTCTGGTCGCGCATCGACGAGCGATTTCGAGGTACCGCGCGTGGCATGTCCTCTGACTCCTCGGGCATCGCCGATACCCAACCCCGCACTCTGCTCAATCCGCCGAGTGACGACAGCTTGAGGAACACCCACCCGAATGCCATTCCCCCAACGTGCGCCGTCCAATCGATCCCCGAGCTCGGCGATAGCGCAAAAACGATATTCATTCCGATCATCGCCGCGATCAGCCAGCGTGACTTCATCGGAATCACACCAAAGAGATAGACCTCTTCGTCCGGCCACCGTAGCGCGTACGCAACCAGCACACCGCTGATCGCTCCCGATGCCCCGACCACTGACGTGTGCTGCGCGAATACGAGATGCGCGATTGCGCCGCCAATGCCGCACCACATGTAGAACTGGACGAAGCTGCGCGTTCCCCACAGATGCTCGAGCCTGGGCCCGAACATCCAGAGCGTGAACATGTTGAACGCGAGATGCGCGAGCCACCCGTGCACGAACATGTACGTGACCACGGTCCACCAGTCACTCGGGAATCGCGCCGGATCGAGAGCGAGCGCCGAGTAGGTCGCGTCCTGGCCGAACAGCGTGAGCTGCAGGAAATAGACGCCGATGTTCAGGCCCAGTAGCCACTGAACAGCCCGCGTCATGCGCGGCGACTCGGATGCTTCGTAAGACTCGCTCATACAGACCTGCTAAAAGAGGCTACATCTAAAACCCAGCGAGCGGCGAAAGAGTTCCTGTTGGAGCCTATTCGAGAGCGAGTTTGACTATCCGCTCACACAGTTCCGGGAACTTTATTCCCATGGCCGCGGCACCCTGTGGAATTAGACTGAGCTCGGTCATTCCCGGCAACGTGTTCGCCTCGAGGCAGTAGAACTCTCCCCCCGCCGTCATTCTGAAATCTATGCGTGAGTACCCTCTCAACTTGAGTGCCTTGAAAGCGGCAAGCGCCTGTTGCTGCACTCGCTCGGTGGCTTCCGGGGAGAGCTTCGCCGGAAATTCTTCCTCCGCCATTCCAGCGGTGTACTTGCACTCGTAGTCGTAAATCTCGTGCTTCGGAAGTATCTCGCCCACCGGCAAAGCGATGTCCCCCAGCACTCCGACAGTAAGCTCCCTTCCAGGGATGAATCGCTCGATCATTACTTCATCGTCATACTTGCTGGCCTCTGCTATAGCGGGCGCGAGATCTTCCCGGTTCTTGACCAGGGTAAGGCCAACAGTCGAGCCCTGTTTCGAGGGCTTCACTATGACAGGGAGCCCAAGAATTCCTTCGACCTGCTCGACCGTCACCGGCGCCATGAGCCACTCTGCCGTCTTTACCTCCGCTGCGCGGAAAAGCTTCTTCGAGAGATCTTTGTCCATCGCGAGCGCGCTCGAGAGATGCCCGCTGCCTGTATACCTGACGTGCGCCATGTCGAGCAAGGCCTGTATCGTCCCATCCTCACCCTGGCCGCCATGGAGAGCGAGGAATGCGACATCCGCATCCTTTATCTCTTCCATTGATGTCAGGTTGGGCAGAAATGTCCCTTCCGCGAACTTCGACAGAGATTCAAGGGAGGGAGGCTCCGTTCCCACTTTTCCTGTGCTCAGCTCGCGCTCCTCAGCCTCGCTGATCACTCCGCGCGCTGGATCGAGCGCTGTGACCACGTGCCCGCGCTCGCGCAACGCGAGAACGATTCGGATTCCTGACGCCAGCGACACGTTCCGTTCAGACGATGTCCCGCCCATCAGTACGGTAATCTTCATTTCTCTCGGCTTTCCTTTGGCTTAGCGGGACATCATGAAGTGCAGCATGTCGGACCGGGTGACTATCCCTTGCACCACTCCATGCTCCTGCACGAGCACCGCGGGATTTGCCTTCGAGAGCAGCTTCACTACACTGTCGACGGGTTGGTCCGACGCCACCATCGGAAAGGGAGAATCCATGATCTCACTGACTGTCGTATCCAGAAGCTGTGGATTCTCGAGACTCTTCTGCGACAGAGACCAGTCGCTCACCGACCCAACGCAATTGGAGCCATCCATCACTGGCAATTGTGACACATCGTGCAGGCTCATGAGGCCGATAGCCTGACGCACCGTGGCACCCGGCGCGACACTCACCACGGTTGGCGCATTCCCGTTCTTTCTGCCGAGCACCGTGTGCAGAGCAACTTTGGGAGTGTCGAGCATCTGGTTCTCACGCATCCACTCATCGCTGTAAAGCTTCGAGAGATATCGCTCGCCGGTATCACACAGGATAGTCACGACTATCGCGTTTGGGTCGTTGACCTCGCGGGCAACTTTCAGAGCGACTGAAGCAATAAGCCCGGAAGAGCCGCCGACGAATAATCCCTCTTCGCGAGTGAGCCGACGCGCCATTGCGAACGATTCCTTGTCGGTCACTGTGACATAGTCGTCGATCACATCGAGGTCGAGTGTCCCCGGGAGCTTGTCCTGTCCGACACCTTCGATCTTGTATGGCGTGCCTTCTATTTTTGTCTTGCCTTTACTCCGCCAGTACTCAGCCAGGATCGAGCCCGCTGGATCGCCCGCAATCACTTTGATCGCCTTGTTCCGCTCCTTGAGGTAGCGGCCCACGCCGGTGAGCGTACCACCAGTACCCGCAGCTCCCACAAAGTGAGTGATCCTGCCCTCGGTTTGCTCCCAGAGCTCGGGACCCGTCGTCGCGTAATGAGCCTCAGGGTTGGCCTCATTGTAGAACTGATCAGCGAGTATCGCGTTCGGAGTCTCTGCGGCGATTCGCTTCGCCATCATTACATAATTGTCCGGGTGATCCGGCGGCACCGCCGTTGGAGTCACTATCACCTCGGCGCCAAACGCCTTCAACAGGCGGACTTTTTCCTGTGACATCTTGTCCGGCATTGTGAAGATGCACTTGTAGCCGCGCAGCGCGGCCGCGATCGCGAGGCCGACGCCTGTGTTTCCACTGGTGCCCTCGACGATTGTCCCACCCGGCTTGAGGCGACCTTCCTTTTCCGCCCGCTCGATGATCGGCAATCCGATTCTGTCCTTTACCGACCCGCCCGGATTATAGAACTCCGCTTTTGCATACACGGGAGTGCGAATCCCACGCGTGACATGATTCAGCCTGATCAGCGGTGTCCACCCGATCGTCTCGAGGACATTGTCGTAGGGCTGCCGGTTCCGTTCGTGCTTCATTAACGCGATGACTTCCGTCTGGTTGTCGTTCGACTGGTCGATTTCTTCTTCGAGGTAGTCTTCGCGGGAGCCGTAACAACCGCTGGCTTTGGCGTATCGACTGGCGCGGCCGTCACCTTGGCTGTGTCGGAGTCGCGCTTGATAATCGAGTCGCCCGCCAGCGGAGGCGCGTCCGGGTGTCTGAAGAACACCGGAAGGAGAATTGATACGGCAACCGGTTGACCCTGCGTCTTCGCCGGCTCGAACTTCAGATCCCGCGAGCCCTTCATTGCCGCGGAGTCCAGCGCATTGAACCCTGAGGTTTCCGCGACTCGGGTCGACTCGGGAACGATTGCGCCATTACTGTCGATGTAGATCCGCAAAGTCACATTGCCCTGGACTTTTTGCGCGTACAACGCGGGCGGGTACCGGAACGGCAGCTCCTTGTTCAGCATCACGGGCGCGACATCCGGCTGCTTCCCCACTGTTTGAAATGAGAGATTCGAGCCATCACCCTTTTTGCATGCTCCCACGGTTGCCGCGAGCAGGAGAGCACACGTGAGGCTTAACGCCGCTTTCAACCTCACGCTTTCCCCTCTTCCTGCCTTACTTCATCGACGAGACGCGCGAGAACCTCGAGAGCTTGAATCGGTGTCATGGTATTTGGCTCCAGCTTTCGCAGATGTTGAAGGACAGGATGCGGCGCTGACTCGAACAAGGCTAATTGGTCATCCGCGTTGGGCCGACCTGTCGCGCGGACGTTCCCCGTTCGGGGCACGATCTGTTCCGCTTCCAGAAGTTTCAATAGCTCCCTTGCCCGCTTGAGCACGCTATTCGGCAACCCCGCGAGTCGCCCAACTTCGATTCCGTACGAACGATCCGCGCCGCCCGGCTGCAATCGGTGCAGAAAGAGCACTTCATCACCGACTTCGCGAACCTGCACGTTATAGTTGCGAGCCGCTACTAATGTGTCGGCTAGCTGAGTTAGCTCATGATAATGAGTTGCGAACACGGTCTTGCATCCCACCAGGTTGTGGAGATGCTCGCTCACCGACCACGCAATCGAGATTCCGTCGTACGTCGAGGTGCCACGGCCGATCTCGTCGAGGAGCACCAGACTCTTCGACGTCGCGGTATGGAGAATCGCGCTCGTCTCGGCCATCTCCACCATGAAGGTCGATTGACCGCGCACGAGATTGTCGCTCGCGCCAACACGTGTGAACAACCGATCGACGATTCCGATCTTTGCGCGTGAAGCCGGCACGAAGCTCCCTATCTGTGCCATCAGCACGATCAATCCAATCTGTCGGAGAATCGTCGACTTTCCCGCCATGTTCGGCCCGGTGAGAATTATCATGCGTGCATCTTCCACCAGCGAGATGTCGTTTGGCATGAACTTCTCACGCGCCATCATTCGTTCGACGACAGGATGTCTGCCAGCGGTTATCTCGAGCGAGAAGTCGTCGGTAAGCTCGGGCCGCACATAACCTTCCCGCTCCGCCACTTCCGCGAGCGACGCGAGAACGTCGAGCTCCGCGATTGTTCGTGACACAACCTGAAGGCGCTCTATCTCTTTGCCAACTCGCTTGCGCAGCGCCTCGAACAGCTCCCGCTCCCGCTCTTCCACCCGTTCCGCCGCTGTGAGGACTCGCTCCTCATATTCCTTGAGCGAAGGCGTCACATACCGCTCGGCACCCGCCAATGTCTGCCGCCGCTGATAGTCATCTGGTACGAGATGCGAATTACTGTTCGTGATCTCGATGAAGTAGCCGAACACCTTGTTGTACCCGACCTTGAGCGAGCTGATTCCCGTTCGAGCGCGTTCCTCTGCTTGGATCCGAGCAATCCCATCCTTTCCGCCATCTCTCAGCGCTCTCCACTCATCGAGACTGCTGTCTACCCCTTCGCGAATACTCGCATCATCTCCAATCGCGACTGGAGGTCTGTCGACGAGCGTCCTCCGGACTTCCTCACAGAGGTCGCCACACGCGTCCCACGATGCTGAGTGTTTTTCGAACGCTGGTTCACCGTTGTCGAGCGCCGCTCGTTCGGCTCGCGCAAGCGCTGCCTCGACGAGCGGTAGCCGGGCCATCGAATCGCCCAACGCTCGCAGCTCTCTCGGAGATGCTCGTCCTGTCGCTGCTTTCCCGGCAAGTCGTTCGACGTCCCGCACCCCATCGAGCGCCTCTCGCATTGCTGTACGGACGAGCGTATCGCCAAGAGCGGTTACTGCGCGCAACCTTGCTTCGATGAGTTGACGGTCTGTCAGGGGAGCAAGGATCCACTCGCGCAAGAGCCGCGCTCCCATAGGAGTGAGCGTGCGGTCGAGGACTCCGAGCAAGGTCCCGGATGTCTCGCCCCCGCGCATTGACTCGACGATTTCCAGATTTCGTCTCGTCATTTCGTCGAGTGGCATGCTGCCACTTGGCCTGTCGATTTTCGGGTGCGCGAGATGTGGGATGCCCGCTGGCTGGAGTTCGTCCAGATATCGCAACAGTCCGCCAGCGGCGCCGAGACTTGCGCGATCCGACGACTGAATCCCGAACGACTCGAGCGAGCTTACCCGAAACCGCTCCGCGAGTTGGTCGCGGCCCAAATCAGGATCGAACTCCCAGAGCTCACGTTCAGTGATCATGGGCCCCTCTTCACCGGTCGGAGCCTTTAGAAGCTGACCGAGACCGGATCCACGAGAGAGAATGATCTCGCGCGGAGTGAATCGCGCCAGAGCGGACTCCAGGTCCGCTACTCCGGATGTTGCGAGTCGCAGCTCACCCGTTGAGAGATCGACAGCCGCGATCCCAACGTTATCTCCGTCGCTGTTTAGCGCGCACAGATAGTTGTTGCGGGTGCCGTCGAGGAGGTCGTCGGAGAAGGCCGCTCCAGGAGTAATCGTCTCGACGACTTCACGCTTGACTATCCCTTTGGCGTATCGGGGATCCTCGGTCTGCTCACAGATAGAAACCCGAAATCCCTGCTGAATGAGTCGCCGTAGATATTCGCCCGCTGCCTTGACCGGAACACCAGCAAGAGGTACTTCGCTGGCGCCGCCGTTATTGCGTGAAGTGAGAGTCAGTCCAAGCGTTCTCGAAGCAAGCTCGGCATCCTCGTAGAACATTTCATAAAACTCACCCATCCGAAAGAAAAGAATCGCATCCTGATGACGCGATTTGATCTCCCGGTACTGCTGCATCAGTGGGGTAGATGCAGCGCGACTCACCGCTCAGGCGCTCGTACGACGAATCCGTCCATGTGCTTTGCCTTTAGTTTCTTCAACGCGTCCTCAGCTTCGGCTGATGTCGGATATAGACCGATTCTCACGCGGAATGGTAGAATGTCCCCATCAACCCGCGCTTCGTAACCCGATTTTACGAGCGTCGCCGCTAGCTTTTCCGCATCTGGTCTGTGATTGTACGCAGCCACCTGCACTGAATATCCTGTTGACCGTCTTGTAGCTACTGATTCCTTAGCTACTGATTCCTTAGCTACTGGTTCTTTAGCTACTGGTTCATTGCGACGATTTGTGTCCGTTTGCGCTGAATCGCTTCGTGTTTTGACGATAGTGGAAGATGAAGCCGGAACTGGCACAACGGGAGTTGCAGAAGAATCCGGGGTCCTCAGTTTCGATTGGACGGTCGCCCCAGCGACTGGACAACGCTGCCCCTGATACTGAATCTGATTGCGTAGCTCGATTTCGTCCGCCGCTGCCTCGGATAATGCGTTTGAATTCGCGATACAGGCATTTGCGATGTCGTTCTTCTCGAAGAGCACGCGGGCAGTCCAGTAATTCGCCCTCGCCAGGGATTTACTTCGAGGATAATCGCGCGGAATTCGTTGCAGGTGCGCAAGAGCGGCATCCCGGTCACCACGCGCCAGCTCGAGCTGGGCAAGCCGTAGCAGTGCATCCTCGGCTTGTGCCGCCAGTGGATAGTCTACCACGATGTGCTTGTAATCACTTTCTGCATCGGCGGCGTTCGATGCCAGCGATGCTCTCCAGAAAAGTGCCTTGGGGTAAAGAGGTGCGTTGGGTGGTGTTGCGGTCAACACCGAGTCTACAAGCGCACGTCCCGCTGTCCCATTGCCATCACTCACCAGAGCCTGTGCCCGCGCAAAGACCGGATCTACCGTCGGAGTAGCCGCTGTCTGTGCCGACGCGAGACCAGTCACGCACGCTGTCGCAAGCGCCGTTAAAACTTTCCATCTGAACATTTACCACTCTCCTATCGTCTCATGCGGCAGCGTTTCGTTGGTCGGCTGCACACAGGCTGAGTACCAGCGTAGTCAGTAGTTGTTCGTCCGACGAGACCCTACTTTCCTTCAGGGCTACGTCTGCCTCGAGCAGAACATCCAGGGCGCGATCGAGCCGTTCGCGAGTCCAGCGCTCTGCGGCACGGCTCCAGATCGCGGTAGCAGATCCCCAGGGCCGGCCGGTGTACGCTCCCGTTTCCCTGAGCAGATCGAAATATTCCTGAGCCAGCCGACCCCGTGGTAAGCCATCGTCGAGTTTTGCTCGACCCCACGAAATTGCAAGCATTTGAGTCGTCAATGCCATGACGATTGAAACGCCCGTGGTTTTCGGTTGCGAGAAGACATGCGGTATCAGCTCGAGCGCACGCGGCAGGTTAAGGTCCGCAATAGCGTCCAGAAGATCGGCTTGGGTTTCTCCTCGCCTCACTCCCACGACGGCGGCGACCGCCTCTTCGCTGATCTCCTCGCCTCTCCCGTCCATATAGCTTGCAAGTTTGTCGAGCTCTGCCGCGAGTTGATGCAAATCACTTCCGACAGCGGCATGAAGAAGCTCTATGGCTAGTTGGCTTATCCTGACACCAAGCTCCGTGGTCGCGTGATGCGCAATCCATTTAGGAATTCTGTCTCCACTTAATGGATCGAATTCGAGCAAAGTAGCATTGCCAGATATTGCGGGATCCACCTTGGAGCCTGGAGGACACGTCAAAAGCAGCAGTACATCCGAGGCTGGATTCTTCAGATACCTATCCAGAATCCTGCGTGCTTCCTTTCTCAAGCTTCCGGCGTCGCGAATGACGACTACTCTCCGATCAGCCATCATCGGTGGCGTTGAGAGCAGAATCTCCAGCGTCTCGGCGTCGACATCTGCGCCGCGCCTGACGTCAAGGTTGAAGTCGCGAGAGGCGGGGTCGAGTGCCGCTTCAATTAACTGCCGCACCGCGTCGTTTTTTTGATAGTCATCCTCCCCTGAGATGTAATAAGCGCCGTCAAATGAGCGGCGCTTGATTGCATCTCGTAACGTCTTCAATGAGGAAGAGGCAGACATCCTCCAAATATATGACCGCCCCGGAAAGCTGCCGATGCTTATCGGCTCAGTGCGTGTAGTTCGCTAGCTCGAGTGCGGAGTGCGCGAAACGCACCGGAGCCTGTTCCGCGAACACGGCGGCGGGCCAAATCGTGAGCCCAGCCGACACCGATGTGACTATAGCCGGAGTCGAAGTCGTAATGGGCGTTAGCTCTGGCTCTGGGAGAGTTGCAACCACGGGAGGCATCACGAGATCGCGCGATGAGTCAGCATGGGAGAGTGTCGTCGCAATGTATCCGAGCATTACCGCGCTGGCCAAAGTCGCGGCAATCGCCCCCCGACGCAGATTGCGTTGCGCGGAGACAAACCGGTCTTCACCTTCGCACTCACGACGGAGCCGCGCTTCGAGTCGCTCCGAAAAATCCGGTGATGGCTCGATCGAAGGAAGATTTCGGAAAAGTAGAAGCGCGCGGCGAACTTTTGCATCCTGCTTCGCGCAGCTCTCGCATTCGGCAATGTGGCGCTGCATACGCACCAGGTCGATGCCCGGGAGGGTATCGTCTACGAACGCAACATGCTTATCACAAAATTCACGACAATCCATGGAGATCGGTTGAGGGTTCGGTAACAGGTACCCATTAGCGGGGCGCCTGTTCCCGAACCGTCAGCCCTAATCTACATATGGCGCAATAATTTCCGCGAACGAATTTCTGGCCCGATTGAGTCTGGATTTCACCGTGCCAAGGTTGCAGTCGGTGATCTCGGCGATCTCCTCGTACGATTTCCCTTCGAGCTCCCGCAGAATGAAAACGTTCCTGTGATGCTCGGGAAGCTTTGCAACAGTCTCCTCGACGATTTCTCTCAGATGACGCTTGCGATACATGTCGTCGGGCCGCGAAGTCGTGTCCTCGAACTGAAGAGGCCGGTCCTCATCCTGAAAGTTCTTCTGGACAGTCTGGAAGAGCACCAGTGGATTCCGGGATCGGTTGCGCAGTTCGTTTTTCGCCAGATTCGAGGCGATAGTGTAGACCCACGTCGAGAACTTCTTGGACCGATCAAAGCGATGCAGGTGTCGATAGACCCGAATGAACACCTCTTGAACAAGGTCTTCCGCCTTCTCACGGTCGCCAATTGTACGATAGATGAAGTTCAAAAGACGAGTCTGGTACCGGGTCACAAGCTCGGAGAAAGCGCGCTCTTCCCCGCCAAGGAACGCAGTGACGACGGCTGAGTCATCCATCGCTTGCAGTCGCTCTCTGACGCTCGCGCCTTCAACGGCAACCATTTGCTTACGGACGATGTCAGCCATTCTTCTCTCCTGGATATGTAAGAGACGCTCATGAACCGATAGTCATGCACATCCCATGGAACTTTTACAGTTACCCTATATTGCACGTGGCATGCCGAGTGACGGAGGTACGTAACTCTCTGCATTACAAGGGGTTACGTCGTGCGGCTCGGACGTCCCTTGTCCAGATTCTGAGAGCTCTGTCCTATTTACATGACACGTTTGGCGCCTTCATTGGTTAGACGCCAATTTGGCCAGCAGGGTTAATGGCCCGCGCGAAATCCCGCCGCGAAAAGCAGCCCCAACGCTGTCTTGCCGTCCTTGATCTCACCCGCTTTTACCATCTGTAGAGCTCGTGACAGCAGCATTGGCTGTAGCTCGAGAAATTCATCCGCCTCGTAGTTAGTCTCGCCAGCCTCCAGACCGGTTGCCATGAAGACGTGAATTTTCTCGTCGGTAAATCCGGGCGTCGTGTACATGGTGAAGAGATGCTCTACATGTTGAGCCGAGCAGCCCGTCTCTTCTTTGAGTTCTCTCGCAGCGCAGTCCACTGGCCGTTCACCTGGGCTCAAGCGACCCGCTGGAATTTCGTACAGATATCCGTCCGCTGCATATCTGTACTGGCGAATCAGTAAAACCTGCGGGTCTTCCGCGTCCGGATCACTGAGGAAGGGAACCACCGCACTTGCTCCCGGGTGCCTGATCATCTCCAGCTCGCCCAGAGACCCATCGGGAAAGCGAACGGTATCTATGTCGAGCGAGATAACTTTTCCTGAATAGGCACGCCGGGAGGTCACCCGACCCACCCGCTCGCTCTCGCCCTGACTGCTCACGGAAGATTCAACTTTTGTGAATCGTTAATTGGCCGAGCGGCAGACCTGTCAATGAATCTCTGACAACTTGCGCGTCACCGACGATTACGGTCTGCAGCTCATCCGGATGAAGATGTGCCCTGGCTGCTTCGAGAACGTCGGTAGCCGAGACGTTGTGAATATTCCGCCGGTAGGAGTCATAGTACTCGGCTGGCAGATCATAAATAGAAAGAGTTGCGAGAGCTGATGCGATTGCCGCAGTTGTCTCGTAGCGAATTGGAAAGACTCCCTCGAGATACTCTTTGGCAAGTGAGAGCTCTTCTGCCAGGACCGGTTCGCTGCGAATTCTCTCTACCTCGAGGAGAATCTCACGCAACGCCGGCGCTGTGACCTGGCTCTCCACTGCGGTGGAGATCACAAAAGGGCCTGGTCCCCGTCTCCAGTCGTAATAGGACGACGCTCCGTAGGTATAGCCGTGCACTTCCCTGAGATTGAGATTGATCCGGGACCCGAATAGTCCGCCAAACACGGCATTCAACACGAGCGTGGGAAAAAAATCGGGATGTTTTCGTGGGAGCCCGATATGCCCGACACGGAGTTCTGACTGAGGTGCCTCGGGTTTATCGACTATGAGCGCGCTCCGCTCTGTTGCACGAGCCTTGGCCAATAAAGGCTGTCTGCGCGGTACACCGCTCGGCCAACTCCGAAATGCCTCAGTCACCATTTCTCTCGTGGCGTCTGCCGGAATATCACCAGCGACTACCACCGTCGTAGTTCCCGAATTGTAGTTTGCGCGATAAAACTGGTCGACGTCTGCGCGCGTTAATGAGCCGACGCTCTTTGCGCTTCCCTCATCCGGTTGGGAATACCGGGATTCGTCCGCGTAAAGAAATTCGGAGAACTTCTCATCCGCCAATCCGCGGGGCTCTGTCTCGAGTTGAAGGATCTCGGCAAGTCGTTCAGCCTTGAGTCGTTCGATCTCACGCTCCGGGAAGAGCGGTCTGCTTATGGCCTCGCCAAGGAGCGCGGTTGCCAAATTCAGCTTATCCGACAACACGGTGATCTTGAAAAACGCACTGTCCCAGTCGGCACCCGACTCGAGGGATGTGCCGAGCTTCTCGAATTCCTCCGCCAGTTCGGCGCCGTCGAGACGTTGCGACCCCTCGAGCAGCGCTGCGGCCGTGAGAGCTGCAACTCCTTCTTTGCCGCGCGGATCGCTGGTGGATCCGGCGTCAACGAGTACGAGCACTGTGGCCAGCGGCAATTTGCTCACTGGTGACGTTACCAGTCGGATTCCGTTCGGCAGCACCTCGTCGCTGAACGAAGGAAATCGATAGCTGCGCGGAGGTCCTGGCTTGGGGCGGAGACTCGTTACCATCAATCCGCAGTTGCAGCCGCGGCAAGGACACTATCGGCTTCAACCCCTTCTCTCGGTACGTATATGAGGTTGGCCCGGTTGTTCTCGCCGAAGCGGCTCGAAATGATCTCGTTCACTTTTTGAGCTGTGACGGCACGATATCGATCGATTTGATCGTTGATGAGTCCTGGTTCCTCAAAATAGGTCGCGAACATCGAGAGACGATCAGCGCGTTCGCCCGCTGATTGAAGAGACGCAGTGAGGTCAGTCTCTATTAATGAAGTGGCTCTTCGTACTTCGGCTTCCGAAACCCCGTCTCGACAAAGGCGGTCAATCTCGCTTTCCACTTCTTCCTCGAGCTGCGTGGCCGATGTCTCCGGACGAGCAGTAACGTCCACGACCAAAAGATCTGTAGCCTTGGCAAGATCGAAGGTGAAGGCGGTCGCATCGGCTGCTACTTGTTTCTCGCGAACGAGCGAACGATGGAGTCGACTGCCCCGCCTCAATCCGAGCGAGGCCGCTGCGACACTCGCCGCGTAATAATCCTCGGAGCCGAACACTGGTGACCGGAAAGCCATGAAAATTCGCGACAAGCTGACGTTATCGTAGACGACCTCCCTCCGATGCTCGCCAAAGATCGGTGGAAGTCCCATTGGTGCAAGCGGTGGCTTCCCCTTTCCTCTCGGAATTGGGCCAAAATATTCCGAGACCAATCTGCGTGTTTCCGAGGGCTCGAAATCGCCGGCGACCGAGAGAACTGCATTGTCCGGCGTGTAGTACGTCGAAAAAAATTGCGCGACGTCATCAAGTGACGCGGCCGAGAGATCGTCCATCGAGCCAATGAGAGAGTGCTGAAAAGGATGCGCCGGCGGAAAGACGAGCTCCTGCATCTTCTCCAGCATGGTACCGTAGGGCTGGTTATCTACCGACCACCTTCTTTCGTTCTTAACTACGTCGCGCTGGGTGTCCAGCTTCTCCTGAGTCATGGCCGGCAACAGCTCGCCCATTCTGTCAGCCTCGAGCCACAATACCAGCGCGAGCTCATTGGACGGAACTGTCTCGAAGTAATTCGTGCGCTCGAGCCACGTCGATCCGTTTAGCGTTCCTCCCGCCCGCTGAATTAGCTCGAAGTGCTCGTTTGCCCCGACGTGCGCAGATCCCTGGAAAAGCATGTGCTCGAATAAATGCGCGAACCCGGTGCGGCCTGCTCTCTCGTTGGCCGATCCCACATGGTACCAGAGATTTACCGCCACGATTGGTGTGGTGTGATCCTCAGAGAGCGTGACCGATAGCCCGTTGTCGAGATGGAAGGTTTCTACTGGAATTCGCATTGTCGTAAATTGCCCGCCATGCAAACCCACTGGAACCCCCCGGGATTACCGGCTACTGAATTGCTTGGCCCGATATGTCCCGAACGACGACAGGACCTACGTTAGTGGCTCGGAGACCCTGCTCGATCGTTTTGCGATCTCCAACTATTACGACTGCAAGTGCGCCGGGATTAATGTATTGCCGCGCAACGCGATTCACGTCGGCCTGAGTTACGGCGTCGATGTTTTGGACATAGTTGTTGTAATAGTCCAGGGGCAAGCCATACAGAGCGACCGGAACGAGCGCGTTGGCGATCTGTTGAGTGGTTTCAAAGTTCCCGGGGAGCTGAAGCTCGAGATATCGCTTTGCCCTCACGAGCTCGTCCGTCGGGACCGAGTCGCGGATTCGCGTAAGCTCCTTCATGAATTCCAGAAGTGCGGAATCCGTTTTTGCCGCGACGATTTCTGCGGAAGCTGTAAATGGGCCAGCGGCGCGTCTCATGTCGAAGCGCGAGCCCGCTCCGTACGTGTACCCGCGGGTTTCGCGCAGATTTTGGTTGAGCCTGCTGCTGAACGAGCCGCCAAGAATCGTGTTCATAACCGTGAGCGCGAAATAGTCCTTGGTCGATCTCGGAACCCCAACGCTTCCGATCCGGAAAGACGACTGCGCTGCACCAGGCTTATCGATCAAATAAATCGTCGTTGCACCTGCCTTGGGCGGCTCCGCATAGTTGAGAGGGGGAACTTCCCCCCTCTGCCATGTTCCGAACAGCGACTTGATCTTTTCTTCGATCTGGTCCGGCCTTACATCGCCGACGATGACCAGCGTCGCATTGTTCGGTCTGAAGTTGGTTTGATAGTAGGATTGCAGATCCGACGTTGTGAGCGATTTCACCGACGCTTCTGTGCCGATCGACGCAAGTCCATAAGGATGCGTCGGCCCGTAGACGATCGCGGGAAATGCGAGATTTGCGATCGCGGGTCCCTGATCTCTTATCTGCAGCAAATCCGTCAAGCGGTTTTTTCTGAGACGCTCGAATTCATTTGCCGGAAACGATGGATGCAGCGCCACGTCCGCGAACAACGCGAGCGCGCTGTCCAGTTGGGCGGTCGGAGTATGTAACGACAGGGTGCTCGACTCCCAGCTACTCGCAGAGTTGAGATTGATTCCCAGAAAAGCTGCCTGATCGGCTATGTCGAGACTTTTGCGCGTGGTCGTTCCTTCGCGGAGCATGGCCGCCGTCAGATTTGCGACACCCGGTTTGCCTACCGGGTCCGCGGTGCTCCCACTGCCTGTTAGCAGCACGAAATCAGCGAGAGGAAGCTCGTGCTGTTCGACTATCATCAGCTTGAGACCGTTCGCCAGTTGTCTGGTGATAATGGGCGGCAACGATACTGTTGGCGGTGGTCCGAGCTCTGGCGGCTTTGAGCGATCGATTGTCTGCGCGGATGCGCTGACGCCGGCACTGAGAAGGAAAGCAACGACCCATGCGGCGCCGGCGCGAAGTCTGAGAAAGCTCATTGGCCGCCTCCGCTTGCTGTCAGCATCATCTCTCTTTTTCCCTGTGGGACCACGGTGAGCACGATCTTCGGGCGGCCCAGGTACGTCTTCGCAACACGTTGAACGTCTCGAGCGGTAACATTCTCATACCGAGCTGCATCCTGCTGCACGTAGTCCGGGTTCCCAACGATATAGTTGTAGTAATTAAGCCGTTCTGCCTTTCCGAGCACACTCGCCAATCGGTTGAGGAAGCTCGCCTTGTATGAGTTCTGTGCTCGCTGCAGTTCGCGTGTCGTTACGCCATTCCTGATGACATTCGAGATCTCCGCCTGAACGAGCCGGTCGATATCGGCAACTTTTTGTCCGGGCTTCGGCGTCACATCAATCTGGAACTTCCCGTCCAGGCGCCCGCCATCCTGATATGCCTCTACATCCTGCGCTACCTGGAGATCGTAAACGAGCTTCTTGTAGAGACGCGAGTTCTTGTCGTTCGCGATGATCTGCGCAAGAATGTCGAGCGCCGCATCATCCTTTGCAAAATCTTTGACCGAGTGCCAGGTATAGAATAGCCGTGGCAGTTGGACGCGGTCTTCGAGTACCAGGAATTCATCATGCGGAATTACCACCGGAGGAACCGTCGTCCGTCGTTCAATCACGGGTCCGCGCGGAATTCCGCCAAAGTATTCCGCGACGAGCTTTTTCGTGGCGGCAGGATCGAAATCCCCCGCGATGGCCAACGTCGCGTTATTGGGAGCGTAGTAAGTCTTGAAGAAATTCTGAACATCTGTGAGAGAGGCCGCGCTTAGATCGGCCATCGACCCGATTACCGGCCAGGAATACGGGTGGTTCTTCGGGTAGAGCGCCGCGAGAATCGTCTCATCCGCTCTACCGTAAGGCACATTGTCGACGCGCTGTCGCCGTTCATTCTTCACCACGTCACGCTGAAGGTTGACCTTCGCGAGATCCATGGTAGGTAGCAGAAATCCCATCCGATCCGAATCCAGCCAGAGGGCGAGGGGCAACGCATTCGACGGCAGAGTTTCGTAATAGTTGGTCCGATCCTCGGTCGTCGATCCGTTGTTATTTCCTCCTGCCGATTCCAGTAACTGATCGAAAGCTCCAACTGGCACATGCTGCGAGCCCATGAACATGATATGCTCGAAGAGGTGAGCGAAGCCGGTACGCCCGACCTGCTCGTCTCCCGAACCCACGTGATACCAGGTGTCTACGGCGACTATCGGAGTAGAGTGGTCCTCGTGCAGAATCACTTCGAGGCCGTTGGGGAGCGTGTATTTCTCGAACTGGATCCGTGGGATCGCTTGCCCTGCTGCGACAACGGGCACCCACGCCCCTATTAAGTAGCAAAGCGTGACTAAAAGAATGTTCTTCCTCACAGCTTCCTCTCGAAAAAGAAGGCCATCGGTGCTTTGATCGATTCACTGAAAATATACTTCCAGCGCTCTTCCCGGTTCGGCGAGATCGGACTGGTGCGCGTCGGAGATGTATACGGTGTAAAGCCGAAGCGCCTTGCGAGAATCCGTAGCCGCAGCATGTGGAAGGGGTCACTCACCAGAAGCGCGCTTTGGAGGCCGCGCGCTTCGAGAATGCCCGCCACCGCTCGCATGGACTCACTCGTCGTGCGACCCTCATTTTCTTCCACGATCGCGCTATCCGGAACCCCATGCTTCCTCGCATAAGTCCTTCCGACGGCCGCTTCACTTGTTGTATCGCCGGAACCTGTTCCGCCCGTGAGAATCAGCAATGGGGAGAGATGTCGGTGCCAGAGCTCCAGGGCATGATCCAGTCGCGCGCGCAACACCGGCGAAGGTCGCCCGGCGTACTGGGCGGCGCCGAGAACTACGATTGCTTGCGCTGGCCGCGCCTCGTCCCGGGAGCTCCATACCAATACCGCCGCCGCCGAGACTGCCCAAAGCACGATGATCGTAATCACAAGAACGGCGAGTATCCGCCTGGCGCTCCGAAACGCCTGCCTGCGCTTGCCTGCCCGAACCATTGCTGGAAGCTACTTTAGAATTCGTATCGTGCGTGAGGTTCCGGACAATCCGCCGAGTACCCCAGTGCTGCAAGCGTGGTTCTGAATTCATCTTGGACTGGGGCTTCGCCGTGTACGAGCCAGACGGGTCCAAGGTTTGGTGATTGCTCCTTCACGCGCCCGAGCCAACTGATAAGCTCCGTTCGATCGGCATGCGCGCTGTAGCCATCGATCACTTCGACTCGGGCGTGTAACGCCACGTCGTCTCCAAAGATCTGCAGAGTTGGTCGCTTTTCTACGACCCGTCGGCCAAGCGTGTGCTCCGCCTGGAAGCCGACCACAAGAATAGTATTGCGGGGGTCGCTTGCTCCCTGTGCCAGGTGATGGAGGATTCTGCCGTTCTCCATCATACCCGACGCGGCAATGATCACCATGGGACCATGGGCGCGAGAGAGAGCCTTCGATTCCTCCACGTCACGGGTGTAGTGAAGAAGATCAAAGCGGAAAAGATCCTTGGTCTTGACGACCATTTCTTCCGACCGGTCGAATGCTTCCGGATGCATCTCGAAGACTGTCGTTGCATCGATGGCCAGCGGGCTATCCACGTAGATAGGTATAGAAGGGATAGCTCCTTCTCTGGCTAGGGAGTGCAGAACATAGATCATTTCCTGGGTGCGCCCCACAGCGAACGCCGGAATCAGCACCCGCCCGCCCTTGGCTGCGGTCTCCCGCACTATTTGCGCAAGCTGAGCTCTCGCGCCCTCCACTGATTCGTGGTCTCGATTGCCGTAGGTTGACTCCATGATGAGCGCGTCAGCTTCGCTCGGCGGGACCGGATTCCGAACGATCGCGAGGCCACTTCGGCCGATATCACCCGAGAAAACAAGGCGCTTCGTTTTCCCTCCCTCCGTGCAATCAAGGAGAACTGAAGCAGAGCCGAGGATATGGCCCGCATCGATATACGTCGCTTTGAGACCTGGTACGACATCGAATGGTCGGCCATACGGGACTCCAACCATGAGATCCATCGTCCTGACGGCGTGACGCATTCCATATAACGGCTCTATGAATCCCTTGTGTCGTTTCGCCAGAAATTCTGCATCCTTTTCCTGGATATGCGCGGAATCTGCCAGCATTATCGCCGAAAGGTCGCGCGTTGCGGAAGTTGCCCAGATTGTCTTCGAGTATCCTTCGGCGATCAGGTAGGGAAGCCGTCCGGAGTGATCGATGTGCGCGTGGGAAAGTACGACCGCGTCTAGCTCCTTGATCGGAACAGGCAACTCTCGATTCTTGTCAGCCGATTCCTGTCGCTTCCCCTGGAACATTCCACAGTCGAGAGCGACAGTATGTCCGTTTACGCGCAGAAGATGGCAGGAGCCCGTGACTTCCCGGGCCGCCCCGACAAACGTTATTTCCAAGAGCTAGCCTTCTGCTACGGCGTCGCGCTGAAATAAGATCGTGACCCGCTGCTCATCCTGAGACATCATCGCGGGCTCCCAACCTCCTCTGCTACGCTCATTCAGAAGATCGGTGAGAGTGTCTTCATCCTCTCGAGTATGTCGCGTCAGCTTGACCACAACAGCCTGGTATTCTTTCATGAGGGGTTAGAGATTAAGGGCCGGCACACATCCACTTTGCGAAGCCGGAATCTCGGGGCGAGAATGATCGAGCGGGTAAAAGAATTCCCCACGCTGACTATTATCCGGCATCCTCTCGTTCAGCACAAGCTGACCATCCTTCGTGATCGAGAGACAGAAACCAAGCATTTCAAGGAACTGGTCGACGAAATCGCCATGCTCATGGCGTACGAGGCAACTAGCGAGCTGCCCCTGGAGCGGAGAGATGTCAACACGCCGCTCGAGAAAACTTCCGGCTGGCACATCAGTGGAAAGAAGTTGACTCTGGTACCCATACTTCGGGCGGGTCTTGGCATGGTGGAGGGGATTCTTCGGCTCGTTCCCTCGGCAAGAGTGGGTCACATCGGCCTCTATCGCGATCACGGCACGCTCCAGCCAGTCGATTACTACTTTAAGGTTCCTGGTGACACGGCTGAAAGAGATTTCTTTCTCCTCGATCCAATGCTGGCGACCGGAGGCAGCGCGGCGGCTGCCGTGAGCTCCCTGAAAAAAGCTGGCGCAAACAGAATCCGCTTTCTCTGCATCGTCGCGGCGCCAGAGGGAGTTCGCTACCTTAGCGAGGCGCACCCCGATGTTCAGATCTACTGCGCTGCGCTCGACCGCCAGCTCAACAGACAGGGATATATTCTGCCAGGTCTTGGAGATGCCGGCGACAGACTTTTCGGTACGAGGTGATTTCTACCCGAACCACTCGCGTGGATTCAGCCGCTGCTGCTCAGCCGCATCTATCACCCACTGCTGGTTCTGGAGATCCACGACTTCGCCGGCAACCAGGTCGAACCAACGAGCGGCCTTGGTCAGGTCGCCGATTCGCCGCCAAAGCTCCCCAACGAGATAAGTGAGTATAGCCCGTTCTTCCCTGGGCACCGCGTCGTACGCAGCCAGCGCTTCCTCGAACATCCACGCCGCTCGGCGGCGAAAGAACCTCTCGGCCTCTATATCGCCTTCGTCGACGCAGCACCATGCTGCACGCAACAGGAGGTCGGCCACATGACGTGGCTCCATTCCCTGCCACTGTGCAACTTTGGCCGCTGCTTCATATTTCTCGGACCCACAAGTCGGTGACGGGCGGAGTGGCGCAAGCTCCTTGAGAACTTGCTGCTTGAGAATCGGGCTCACGTCGGTTGGCGCGGTAAAGTCAGCCTCACCGCCGGAGTAACCACATTCACTGCACATGTGGATGAGATAGGCCAGTGGCTGAGTTCCAGCCGCTCTCTCGTGAAAGTCAGTGCGCTTGCCGCCGAATGCGTTGGTGGAAACCACGCTTTGGGACTTGAATTCGTTGTCGCACACGGGACAACGAAGGTCGATCTGACGCAGCGTTGTCATGGTTACTCCTCCCTTCGCGCCTGAATCCTCTGGAAAAAAAAAGAGAAGGAATATCTGTGCCACCACCTTGAAATCCTTTTGGAAGGAATCGGTCTTGTTGGGAGTTTAGGTCGATTGTATCTTCTCGCATCGCAAAACCGCGACAGGCTCCCCACCCGCGAACTGGTCGTTGATGCTCATCAACCTGCTGCCTGACTTCTTCGCAGTTCATAACAGTACAGACCGTGTCGCCGCCTATCTCCGCTACTTCGAAAATCACCGCCGCTTCTTGGAAGCGTACTGGCATAACTACGTTCTAGACCCCGCCGGCCCGCACTTTCTGGAAGTCGTGCGCTCCGCCGCGCTCGCGAGCAGGGTAGATCTTCGCACAATGCTCGAGAGAATCGATGTGGTCTCTCTGGCGAGAAATACCGAGGAGCAATGCCGCGCATTACTCGATATTGATACCGACATAGATGTCGTGCTCATGGTTGGAGTAGGTGCCGCGAACGCGGGCGAGCTCGTTGTGGATGGAAAGGGAATCGCTTTCGTCTGTCTTGAGCACTTCACAAGCGTTTCCAATCCGGAAACTCAGGGTCTCGGTCTCGATCCCGAGTTGATTCCTCTCTGGTTGGCTCACGAAATCGCTCATACCGTTCGATACACATCTCCGACGAGCCGTAGCGAGATGAAGCAGTTAATCGACGACGCCGGGGGCTACTATTCATACTGGGAGACAGGAAGGCGAGCGACGCTCCGCGAACTAATGATCAACGAGGGTTTGTCGACACATGTCTCGCGCGCGATCAGTCCCGGCCACGCCGCCTGGGAGTACTACGGCTACACTCGGCGCGAGTATGCCAGTGTCCGAGAGTTGGAGCCATTGATGAGCCGGGCGCTTGCCGCAGATCTGGATCGCGCGGGGCTGGGCTTACGTTTGCGTTATCTCTCTGGCGGAATGAGTGACGATGCGCGGACCGTGGACCGCCATGTCTTCCCCGAAAGAAGTGGTTACTTCCTGGGCGCCAGAATGGTCGAGCCCGCCGTGAATGCGCGCGGCTTGTCCTGGGCCATCCGTGCGAGCGCTGCTGAGATCACTTCCATTTCCAGCTCCGCGGCTGCGTCCGCCTGACGCTATTTCCCCACACAGAACGTCTTGAACACCTGATCGAAGACGTCCTCGATATCGACCGCTCCGATTAATTCCTCCAGAACGTAGACAGCGGCGCGCAGGTGAACGGATGCAACCGGCGCGGGAAGTTTTTCCGCGCGCCAGGACCGCTCAAAGTCTTCTACTTCGGCAAGCGCGCTTTTGAGTGCGTGTATGTGGCGGGCGTTGGTTAGCATCGGAAGGTCAGGATCAACTTGACCGTACCTCTCGGCAATCGTCGAGTCGATTGTCCCGAGCAGATCTTGCAGACCAACTCCGGTTTCTGCGCTCACGGCTACCGAGTTGGGCCAACTTATTTTGTCGCCGTTAGTGACTAAATCGACTTTCGTTTGCACTGGTATAATCGGCGCTCCCGCCTTTTCAGCGATCGTCGCGATCGTCCGTTCAATCCCCATTTTGGTTTCGGCGCACGCCAGTACCACCTGGGCCGCGGACAGATAACGCTCGCTCACTTCGATCCCCAGCCGTTCGATCGGATCCACGGTTTCCCGAAGGCCAGCCGTATCTACCAGACGGAGAGAGTACCTGCCGCTCCCGATTACCGCTTCGAGGGCGTCTCTGGTCGTACCAGGGATTTCTGTGACAATCGCGCGTGACTTCCCAAGAAGTGCATTGAAGAGCGACGACTTGCCTGCGTTTGGAGGTCCCGCAATGACTACCACCGCTCCTTCTCTGACCAGTTCTCCGGCCGGAACTGTCGAGAGGAGGGATTTTAGGAGACGAGTAATGTTGTCGGTCGCGCCTGAAATCCGTTCGCGGGAGACTGGTCCGTCGTCTTCTTCTGGGAAATCGATGTCGTAGGCGATCATCGCTTCAAGCGCGATGAGATCTTCTCGCAACTTGAGCAGCCTCCGCGACAGCCCGCCGTCGAGCTGGTTGAGTGCGGTGTGCTGCATTGCATGCGAGCGAGCATCTACTAGGTCACTAATGGCCTCGGCCTGAAGGATGTCGAGCTTGCCATTCAATACCGCCCTGCGCGTGAATTCTCCGGGAGCTGCTTGCCTCGCTCCTGAAAGAGTGAGAGCTGCAACTATTGAGACTGGAACCACGAATCCACCATGCGAAGAGATCTCGACGGTATCGTCTCCGCTGAATGAATCCGGGCCCGCATATAGTGTCACGATCGCCTGATCGAGCATGTCACCGTCTCTGTGTATGGTGCTTAGCTGTGCGACACGAGACCTGGTAGGCCATGGAGTGACGTGCTTACGGGCGATGGCAAAAGCGTCGGGTCCAGTCAATCTGATTACAGCAAGCGCTCCCCTCCCAGCAGGAGTCGCGACTGCAACGATAGTGTCCTCGAGGCGTCCTGCTACGCTACGAAGTCCATTACTCATGGCGCTGCCGTGGGCAGAACGAAGCTGCTTCCGGGCTCGAGAATTTTCACCGCCGGATGCAGGGGATGATTCTGCAGAGTGGCACGTAGACGATCTATCGCATCGAATGCGGTCGAAGTCACGTGGTTGAAAGTTCCCCAGTGATACGGGATGAAATACTTTGCTCTCAACCTCTCGAAGAGTGTGAGAGCGTCGGCGCCGGTGAGATGCCCTTTACGGAATCCCGGCTTCCACCATGGGGCATGACCTATGGGCAGCAGAGCAAGATCGAGCGTCCGCCCGTGAGCCTCGAGGTGATGGTCAACCAATCGAGTGCTGCCAGCGGTGAGAGCCGTGTCGCCGGCGAAAAAACAGGAGGTTTTATTAGTCTCCATAAGATACATATTTGTTGCGCTTCGCCACCGATCGAGCCCGTATCTGTTACCTCGATGAGTGGCAGCAGCGGTACGAATCGTAACTCCGCTCACATCGGCCGCTTCTCCCGGGGCTATCCCTACTGCGTGCCTATACCCCTGCTTCGCCAGCCACCTGGCTATGGCGGGTGGGGTATATATCGGAACGTCGCTCGGAAGGGCAGAGAGCGACTTGAACGAAAGGTGATCGGCATGCGCATGGGTGAGCAGAATCGCGTCGAGCTTGGGGAGTTTTTCGAGCGCGATTCCCGGCGCGCTGACTCTCGGAAGGAACTTTCCAAGCGCCTCGTCGAAATTGGGGTCGGTAAGGAACCTCTTGCCGCCGATCTCAATTAGTAACGTAGCGTGACCAATATACGTTACGCGCAGCATCTTCCTACTATCCCGCCGGACGGAGCTTGGCACGCTCTCGAGCCAGAAACCACTGCTGCGGCAGGGCGGCGATGTTTTGTGCCGTGTAGTAGAGATTGAGTCCCGACGCCAGATTCAGAAGAACAACGGTCATCATCACTGGGAACATGTAACCCATCATCTTCGCCTGGGGGTTCGGAGGAGCGTTGCGCATGCCGATCCAGGAGAGGAGATACATCGAGGCCCCCATCAGTAGTGGGAGGATATACAGGGGGTCCCGAACAGAGATGTCGTGCAGCCAGAGAAAGGGTACCCCACGAAACTCAATCGTATTCTGAAACACGAAAAAGAGCGCAAAGAGGATTGGCATCGGCAAAAGCGCCGGCAGACATCCTGTAAGTCCGGCAAACGGGCTTACCCCAGCTTCCTGATAGACCTTCATTATCGCTTCGCGCTGTTGGACAGGGTCTTTGTATTTTTTCTGCGCGGCGGCGAGTTTTGGCTGCAGCTCCTGCATTTTCAGGCTTGAGCGCATCGTGCTCTGGTTCAGCGGCCACAATGCGAGCCGGATGAGAATGCCCAGGATCACTAGAACCCAGCCGTAGCTGAGATTCAACCGGCGGTGCATCCACACAACCACCTCTATCACCTTCGACGCGATCGGGTGCACTACACCCTGAAGAAAACGCCAGCCATATGGGTTTACGTGATCGAAGTCGCGGCCCATCCGCGCTAATCGCTGCGACTCCTGGGGGCCCGCGTAAATCTCGAATGCGAAGCTGTTATTTCGAAGAGCGTCTACCACCGTCGCAGATGCGTTCGTCGCCAGCTTGGAAATACGAGGACCCCCAGCGAGAGACACTTCGCTGAAAGACCCTCCATTCGCCGGCGCGAGAATTCCCAGAACGAAGTACTTGCTCTTCACCGCTACCCAGCTAAGTGGACCTGATTCCAGAGTTTTCTCGCCTGTATCCAGCTTCCCAAACGGTACGCTCTGCGCATGATCGCGCTCGGGCTTGAAGGTGTAGGCGAGGCTTCGCAGGTCCGCAGTGGTGTCCGCCTCGGCGGGCCTGAGGGTCTTGGGCATTTCCATGAGGAGGTAAGCTGGACTCGTTGCTCCTTCCACCTTGCCATTAACGCCGACTACATAGCTGCTAGCCGTATCCTTTGAGATCGTGTAGGAGAGCGATACGGATAACGATCTTATGGATGTCTCATAGGTCAGGATCTCCTCGCCCTGGTTTCCTACGCTTCGCTTCCCGGTAAACGCGACGCGAGAGAGGTCTGCGGTATCGGTTGCGGTGACAAGCTTATAGGCGAGGAGAGGCGATCCCTGAGCAGCCAGATCCACGTGGCCGCCAGAACCTGATCTGTTTGTATAATCGCGGAGCACGATCGATGCGGGAGCCGCGCCTACACTTGTGAATTTATAAATGGCCTTCGGCGTCACGACTTCCGTTGTCTCAGCCGCCAGTCCCGCTGATGCACGACTGGTATCGCTCATTTGCGGCGACAGCGCGGTAGAGGTCGGCTTGGGTCGGTTTTCCGGAGTGGGTAAAGCGCCTGTCTTCCCCTGGCTTTTACTCGCCGCGGCAGAATCTTTCGCCGTTCCTGATCCCGGAGCCAATGATCTCTTCGCAGGCGGAAAAAGGAACTGCGAGATCGCGATTACGATCAGAGAGAGAAAGAGGGCGAGGAAAAAACGCTTATCCATTCAGGGAACCGGATCGTAACCGCCCGGCCTAAAAGGGTGACAGCGAAGAATTCGAGCAGTCGTGAGTCGGATTCCTCTGGTCACCCCATATCGCCTGAAGGCTTCAAGCGCGTAGGCAGAGCACGTGGGATAGTAACGGCAAGTTGCCGGAAAAAGTGGAGAGATGGCTAGTTGATAGCCGCGGATCAACAGAACGAATATTCTGCGCATCAGTCCTGCGTGGTGACCCTCGCAGCCCAGTTTACTAGGGCATTCACCTGAAGAGTGAGCTCTTTAAAGCTCGCGGTGTAAGCCTTGGGCTTTGCGCGCAAGAGTAGATCTACATTTCCAATTACTGGCAGCAGATGTAATCGCACAATTTCTCGTAGACGTCTTTTGGTGCGGTTCCTGTCCACGATACTCTGTCCATGCTTTGGAACTACGACACCAACTCTCGGATAAAGCGAAAGGGAAGCAGATACCCGAGCTTCGAGACACTCGGTTTGCATCCGCTTCCCTTTACGTCTTAAGGATTCCAGGTCAGCTTCGCTCGTAAGTCGCGAGACACGAGGGAAGCCGAAGGATCTACGCGCCAGCGTATTTGGAAGGCAATTGGACCGTGAGCCGCTTACGCCCCTTCTTCCGACGCCGACTAAGAACTTCACGTCCCCATTTAGTAGCCATCCGCAACCTGAATCCATGGGTTCTGATGCGGCGCTTATTACGTGGACGGTAGGTGGGCTTACCCATTACGATACTCCGAAAACCTATAAGATCAAATACCCTACAGAGCCGGTAAAACTATCCCAGCATTGAAGATAGGTCAAGTCACATAAAAGAGTCCGCTTCTCTCTGGTTTGACTTTTCCACATAAATCGGCTAGGGTAGCGCGTCATGTCCCTCAGTCCCATTGAAGTCTGGAAACTCCTCCTTGATCGCGCCCGCCAGGAGCTTCCAGACCAAACCTTTCAGGCCTGGCTCGAGCCAACGGAAGCGCTATCGATTGAAGGAGGTACGCTTTTCGTCGGGGCTCCAGATCAATTCACAGCCGATTGGAACGAATCCAAACATTCCGTGTTACTGTCGAGCTATGCCCCGATAGTTCTTGGGCACCCGCTCAACGTTGCCTTTCGAGTTAACGAAGAGCGAAAGAAGCGCTCTCAGATGGATTTTTTCGTCGCGCCTCCACCTGTGCCACCAAGGACACAAAGCGGACATAATGGAAACAATTTGGCGCCTCTAAGCCAACGCTACACCTTTGACCTCTTTGTAATTGGGAAATCGAACGAGCTCGCCGCTGCAGCAGCTCTCACCGTAAGCCAAGCCCCCGGCCGAGTGTACAACCCACTCTTTATTTACGGGGACACCGGCCTTGGCAAAACCCATCTGATGCAGGCGGTCGCTCACGAAACGCTTCAACGGAATCCCGATACCCGAATAACCTATGTTGGGACCGAGCAGTTCATGAACGAGCTCATCGGTTCAATTCTGGAACGAACCGGAGCGGACTTCAGACGCCGGTACCGCGAGACTGATCTTCTGTTGATCGACGACGTCCACTTCCTGAAAGGTCGAAAAGAAGCGACCCAGGAAGAGTTTTTCCATACTTTCAATGCTCTATATGAGGCGGGCCGCCAGATCGTACTTACCAGTGATCGGCCTCCCTCAGAAATCACTGGACTCGAAGCAAGGCTTATAAGTCGCTTCCAGTGGGGAATGGTCGCCGACATAAGCCTACCCGACTTTGAGCATCGAGTTGCAATCCTCAAGCAAAAAGCACAGCTCGACCGGTTGGAGCTCACCATTCCAGATGACGTAATTCACTTCATCGCTGAGCACGTCCGCTCAAACGTCAGAGAGCTCGAGGGCTCGATAATAAAGCTCCTCGCCTATGCGTCTCTAAAACACAAGGACATAACGGTAGAGGTCGCTCGTGAGGCGCTTCGGGACAAGTTGCGTGCGATTGAGGGATTACAGGCAGAGGGTAACGGCGTCTTGAACGTTGCCTCGATCCAACAGGCTGTCGCCAAGGAGTGGGGTGTGACTGTCGAGGGTTTACGTTCCAAGACGAGAACGAAAACGCTCACGACCCCTCGTCAGATCGCCATGTATCTCACACGTGAGCTCCTCGCAACACAGTTGGTCGAGATTGGGAGTGCCTTCGGAGGTAGAGATCACTCGACCGTTATCCACAGCATTGAAAAAGTTCAACAGGCAGTCTCAAAAGACGCACAGCTCAAGACAAGAATTAATAGAATCCGCGGACTGTTGGAAACTTTCAACACCAAGTCCGAAGGTGCGTGGAAACAGTGAGCTTCTCAATTGGAAGGCGTAGCCAGAGCATTTTCAGCCGCGTTTTCCAACATTCGATCGCACATCAACCGGCATAGCGGAAGCACAGTGCCTTTCATAAGTTAGAGCGAATTCAACACAGCTCCACAGTACCTACTACCGCTACTAGTTTTTTTCTCTTTTAAAAGAGAAGCAATAGAACCTCACTCGAATCCCACAGAGGGTAGGAATGCGCTTTACGATCTCTCGCGAAAAGCTTCAGGAGGGGCTGGCGGCTGTAGCAGCGAGCATTCCCGCAAAGACCACCCTTCCCGTGCTGGCTAATATCCTGCTCGAGACCACGGATAAGGGAATCAAACTTTCCGGGACCGATCTCGACATTGCAGTTAGCACCGAAGTTATGGCGGATGTCGATGCGCCTGGAGCAGTAACAGTTCCAGCGAAAAAGCTTGCTGAGATTGCTCGAGAGCTTCCGCCAGCTCCGGTAAAGATTGGTGCTGTTGGGGAGCAGAGGGTTACGCTCGAGTGTGGAAGATCTCGCTTCAAGTTGTTGGGTCTGCCACGGGATGAATTTCCCACCTTTCCTGCAGTGCGGTTCAACGAGAGTTGGAGGATTCGATCGGGAGACCTTCAGCAACTGATTTCTCACACTTCGTTTGCTGTATCTGCGGAAGAGAGTCGTCCAATTCTGAATGGCGTGCTTTGGGAATTGAGGCCTGATCGCATGCGGATGGTTGCCACCAATGGCCATCGTCTGGCAAAGATGGATATCCCCATTGACTCGGCGAACGCACCTCCAAGCGACTTGATCGTTCCGCCAAAGGCGCTTGAGCAGGTCCGTAGATTGTTTCCCGCTGAGGAAGAGTTGGAGATTGCTCGCGGTGAGAACCATATCGGTTTTAGATCTCCATTCACCGCTGTTTTTACTCGACTCATCGAAGGCCCGTATCCGAACTATGAGCAGGTTATTCCGAAGGACAATGACCGGGTAGCTGTTGCCGATAAGCAAGCGCTCGCTAGCGCTTTGAAACGGATGTCAGTCATTGCCTCAGATCAAACCCACAGAATTCGACTCTCGTTCAATGCTGGAATGCTGAAGTTCAGCGTTCAGACGCCAGACCTTGGTGAGGCACAAGACGAGCTGCCCATTCGCTATACCGGTGACCAGCTTGATATAGGCTTCAATGCAAGCTATCTGCTGGAGATCTTGCGCTATATCCCAAGCGATGAAGTCCGGATGACGTTCAAGGCGCCCGAAAGAGCAGCGACTCTTGAGCCCGAAGCCTGGAAAGATCCGGCTTCCTATATGTGTCTCGTAATGCCGTTGCGACTTGTCGACTAGGGAGTAAGCAGGAATTCCTGCTTTGCGTGCTGTACGAACTTTGATTTGTTGGCGACCGTTGTCAGTTCGACATTCACGATTTGATCTGTGGTGAGGCGTAGTACCTGGCCTGAACTCATGTCGAGATAATAAGTTCCAGTGCCACTGCCCACGGCCTGGATCGACACACGATGCTGCTGTAACCCTCCTTCTCCCTCAAGACTGGCACTGTCCGTTCTGACGACTTCTACCACAGGATCGCCTTCAGACAGTGTGTCGCCTTTTACCAAAAACGATCTTGTAACCTTGCTCGAGGTCGGTATCCCGGCCTGACATCCCTTCATAGTGACCGAGTCTTTCCAAACCAATCCGGGGATCAGCGAATCGGGAAATGGTATGACGAGGTTATGAAGATCCATGGTCAGGACAGAGCTGATTGGACTACAAGCCTCTGCATCGTTGTCGCTCTTGATGGTCAGGACGTTATCAGCCAAAAGCGCGGAGCTTTGCACGTGAAGGACGACCGGTTGAACCTGTTCATTCAGCTCATGCGCCATCGGTGAAAACGAGTCTACAACTGCGGTAATGTTTATCCCCTGGGTGCTCGGTTCGAAGGTCAGTGTTTCACGTGTCGTATTTGCTGCTACTTGGGTTTGGCCATCGCCTGAGTCTGCCCGTTGGATTACTGCATTTCTCGTGACCAGGTAAGTCGCTCTGCCTGCTGTGCGGGTGAATGTCCAAGGTCCTCGACCGACGCTGTCAGACGGCGTGGCTATGGGTGCCGGTACTGCTGCCACGGGATGAGGTGTTGCGGCTGGCACAGGCGAACTGTGTACACTGGCGCAAGCAAGCGAAAAGCAAATAGCAATGGGCCACACCCAGCTTCGTTCAGGAATCATCGCTATCACCCTGTGAGGATACTTCGAAAACCAACAACCTCCGACACGGAACATCGGAGGTTGTTGATATAAGTCAGGCAATCAGTCTGTAAGCCGGGTTCTGTCGGACCAAAATGTGGCCCGGACGACCATTTCTCTACGGGGATGGTCACCCATACCCTCTAGCAGCCTACCCGCGGTGTCTCGATCGAGGTGGACGACTCTCACCGCATATTTGGCCTTGCTCCAGCCGGGGTTTACCGTGCCGCTCATGTTACCACGAGCGCGGTGGGCTCTTACCCCACCGTTTCACCCTTGCCATCGGAAGATGGCGGTCTGTTCTCTGTGGCACTTTCCGTCGCTCGCGGCTCTCGCCGCTAACGCCCAGGAGTTACCTGGCGGCCTGTCCAATGGAGCCCGGACTTTCCTCGAATTAAGTATCATAAAGATATTTAACGCGCGATCGCCCGACTGATTGTCCATTCCAAATATAACCAATTCTGACGAACACAGAGGTTCTGATCTTTTGCAGTACGACGGCGCTGACGCGAAATTGACGACGGTGGTTAGGCTCCTCCGTAGCATAAACCCGTGAGGATCCCATGGCCTCTGACACCAAACGCAGCCCCCCACGCACTCCTGTATCGACTATCCTTACGCCTCTCGAGCGCTCCAGGGTCGACGCAGCCGCACAGGGATTATGTGATGCTCTGCATCGCGAATCTCTGGAAGAAGTGCTTCGCGACCTCCGTGACCAGAAGGCTAGCCTGGTCCTGATCTCTGTCACTAGATATGGGACGCAAAACTCCTCGAGAGTGGCTGCCATGGTAAGAGAGTTTCCTCGTATTCCCGCGGTGGCGCTCCTGACAGAAACACAGAATTCCACGCCGCACGCGACTCTCGCGCTTGGTCAACTCGGCATTCGTACTCTCGTTGATGCGAGGATTCCGACCGGTTGGCAAACCCTCCGAAACCTTCTTGCGTCGCAGGGCTCTGTAGATCTGCAGCGTTCTGCTCTTACCCAGATCGCACTGGATTTGCCGAATGTACCAAAGGACTGCTGGAGGTTCTTCGAGTTGTTGTTCGATTCGTCGCCGAGAATCTCAACAGTCCGCCAACTCGCGCGTCAATTGAATATTCTGCCGAGCACCTTGATGAGTCGTTTTTTCAGAGCTGAACTTCCCGCTCCAAAGCGCTATCTCTCCTTTGCGCGGCTCATTCGAGCAGCTCGCCTGTTCGAGAACCCAGGGCTTTCAGTTGCTCGAGTCGCCAATCACCTGGATTATTCGTCACCACAAAGTTTTGGTCGTCACGTGCGCACCATGATGAAGATGTCTCCGGTCAAGTTTCGGACGACTTACGACGGGCAAGGGATGCTTCAACTCTTTCGGACTGAGCTGATTCTACCCTATGTGGAGACACTTTCGACATTCCGACCCTCGGCTGCCTACCCCGGGTGGATGCCAAAATCTCATAGACCTGCTCGTGCGGAGGACCCTTGACCCTTGAGAGCTGAGAGGATCTGAGCCGCGCTGACCAGACTTACGACTGGGACGCCGATCCTTTCTATCACGTCTCGACCACCCTCCTCTCGGTCTATCAAAGCTAGAACGCCAGCTACAACGAGATTCGTGTTGCGCGCCGCCGTAATCGCGCGCAACGCCGAAGCACCTGTGGTGATAACGTCTTCTATGATTGCGACGCGATCTCTCTCATGCAAAGGACCCTCAATGAGCTTTGCGGTGCCGTGGGTCTTCGCTTCCTTGCGAACTGTAAATGCGCGAAGAGGATGCGCCGTAGATGCACTTGCATAGCTGATTGCGTAGGAAATTGGATCAGCGCCCAGCGTCAGACCTCCAACCGCATCGACATTCCACTGTGTTTCGACGATTGCTGAAAGTCCGAGGGTCCCGATAATTGATAATCCTTCGGGACTCATCGTCGTCAGGCGCGCATCTATGTAGAAGTTCGACCTTTTGCCAGACGCGAGCGTGAACTCACCCAGCTTTGCGGATCGTTCAGCAAGCAACCTCACAAGCGCTGAATAGTCGGTCATGGTGCGGGAGGTTATGGCTTCTTATGATTGGAGTCAATGCATCCGTTTTCCGCAGTGGGATTTGACTTCTGGACTGGACTCGTTGGCTGGGTTGTCTCGTTAGCGACAGTTCTTGGACTTGCTCTGGTCCTCCGTCATGAACGGCGTCAGGCTCGTAGCCTCGTAGAACGCTCGAAAGAATTGGAGCGACTCTCTTCCGAGTTGCTGCGAGTCAATCGTATGAAGAGTGAATTTTTGGCGAACGTGTCCCACGAGCTTCGCACACCGCTTAACGCAATCGTTGGTTTTGTAGATCTCCTTCGCGAAGGAGTCTACGGAGAGCTGGCGCCGCGGCAGGTAAAGCCTGTTGAACGTATCGAAGCGTCTGCGAATCACTTGCGGCATCTCGTGGATCAGGTGCTGGATCTCGCGAAAATGGCGGCCGGCAGGCTCGAGATTCATACGGAAACGCTAGACCTTCGGCCATTCGTGCTCGACGTCGCCAGTGAGATCGAGTCTTTGGTGAGCGAAAAAGGTCTCAGTCTCTCCCTCGTTATGGGCGCAGCTTTACCGCGCATTAGGACGGATCCCACGCACTTGCGACAAATCCTGGTCAACCTCTTGGGCAATGCGGTGAAATACACAAACGAAGGGGGAATCGTCATTCGCACTCGCCTTGTCGATTCCTTACCAGACAGCGGCTCTCTAGCGTCCGAGCCTGGTTCCTATCCTACTAATCCGTGGATAGGCATCCAGGTGATCGACACCGGAATCGGTATCCACCCGGCTGATCAGCGACGGATCTTTGAGGAGTTTGAGCAGGTCGATGCTGGGCCACGAGGGAATTCTGCCGAGCGTGGCACCGGACTGGGACTGGCAATATCTCGCAGGCTGGCGAGCCTGATTGGAGGAATGGTCGAGCTCGAGAGTGAGCTTGGCAAGGGTTCCACTTTCACGCTCTGGCTCCCAGTGGATCCGGAAGATCTATCGGTTACGCCTAAGTAGACCCTTGAACTTGTTCAGAATTCTTGGCTCGGGTGTCAGAGCGGCAGCGTCGGCGAAAGCGCGCGCAAAAGCACTTACACTCGGATAGCGGTCCGCCGGCGATCGTGACAGGGCTCGCATCACGACTGCATTGAGCTCAGGCGCAAAATCAAAAGCACCTCCACCTGCATCCTTGAGTGGAATCGGCGGCGTTGTCAGTAGCTGGGTAAACATCTCGCGGGGTGCCTTTGCCGTATAGGGAAGCGACCGCGTAAGAAGAAAGTACGCGATTGTGGCGAGACTGTACTGATCGGCAGCCGCGGTCACGATCTCCCCGGACAACGCTTCCGGCGCAATGTACATGAGAGTGCCCACGAAAAAACCCGCTCTGGTGAGACGCTCATCGCCTGACGGTTGTGTATCGGTCGCTATCCCGAAATCGAGCAGCTTCACTTGACGCGTTTTCGCGTCGTACATCACGTTTTCAGGCTTGAGGTCACGGTGTACGATGCCTGCATCGTGAGCAGCCTGCACGGCTGCGGCTATCTGGGACACGATCGTAACTGCCTCATCCCTGGGCAGCGGAGCGAATTGCTTTGCGTACCTGTCGAGTATCTCGCCTTCGGCCCATTCAATCGCCAGAAAATGAAGGCCTTTATCGGACTGCCCGATTTCGATTGTCTCGACGACATTCGGGTGTTTCACTCGCGCGCCGTATTTTGCCTCGCGGACAAAGCGGGTAACGGCGGTCGCATCCTGGCGCAGTTTTTCCCGTAGCACTTTGAGTGCGACAGTGCCATGATTCGAATGCTCGGCAAGATACACGGCGGAGGTTCCGCCCTCGCCTACTTCTTTCTTGATGACGTAGCCAGCTACGGTAGTGCCGACCATCTGCTCTCGAGACACGCCGCGAAACTAATAGAAACCAGCAAGACGGGATAGGGTATCAATCACTCATGCGAATCACTAAGAAATGCTCTCTCGGCTTGCTGTTTCTGGGTTCATCCCTTGTTATCGCCTGTAGCTCGGCGACGTCGCGGGGTAATCCTCAACCGAACCCGCGAGCCCTTCCACCAGAAGGAAGTGCATCTCCTGATGTAAGCCAGATCTATAGGCAAATTGGATTGCTGGCTGCTCCGAGTCCGGTCGCTTTTGTAGGAAAAATTTCCTCTTTCGCCAGCTCTGCCCCGGACACGACACTGGTTCTTGCCAGCGTTTCCATCCCGAACCGAGGTTTGACCTTCACTCGAGAGGGCGAGAGGTATCGCGCTCCGTACGAGGTGAGAATTCTCCTCACGCGCGACGGAGTCGAGGTCGCCAATGTCAATGCAACGGAGATAGTCCGAGTAGGCTCGTTCAGAGAAACGAGTAGAACTGACGAAAGCATAATCTTTCAGCACTATCTACACGTCGCGCCCGGTATATACGCGCTCTCCCTGTCGGTTCGCGACGTAGGTGGCTCCCGCACGGCAATACAGAACGCAACAATTTCCGTTCCCGCTCTCGGAACGGGACGTTTGTCGACGCCCACGCTGGTCTATGACGCAAGCGGTCGCTCGCGGCTGGACTCAGTACCACAGCTCCTCGCGAGTCCGCGCTCGAGCGCTGTATTCGGACGAGACAGCACAGTAGCGATCTACATAGAGGGATATGGCCAGGGGAACAGGCTTCCTGTGAGGTTCGTCGTGCGGAGCGACAACGGGAATCAAATCTGGCGTGATTCTATTGCGCTCGCACGCAATGGGTCGCTCTTCAGTGGTGTGGTAAACGTACCGATTTCTACTGTAGGAGTAGGCATCGCCAGAGTCTTCTTCGCCCGGGAAGATTCCGGAACGCCGGACAGTGTAAGCGCTCCACTCTTCGTGAGCTTCGGCGAAGACATTCCCCTTATGTCTTTCGAGGATATGCTCGGATATCTCAGATTCTTCGGCACACCGTCACGTCTCAGCGCACTCAGAAACGCTCCCCCAGAGAGGCGCGCGACAGTATGGGCGGAGTTTCTGAGAGCCACGGATCCGGTCCCGGAGACACCGGTCAACGAGGATCTGGAGTCGTATTTCGGTAGAATTCAGGAAGCTAACGTCCAGTTCAGAATGGACCGTAATCCTGGTTGGCTATCTGATAGAGGGATGGTCTTCGTTGCGCTTGGGGAGCCTGACCAAGTTTACGAGCGGAACGTGAATCAGATACTTTCGCCGACACAGACGTCGTCCACTGCGCGTCTGCAGATCTGGGACTATCGTCAGTTCAACGCCCAACTCGTGTTCTATGAGGATGCGGGACGGTGGAGGTTGACGCGCGGTAGTGAAACGGAATTTTTCTCTCTGAGCACGCGTCGTCAGCACTAGCTGTTTCTGCAAGGTGAGTGCGCTGACACATCCTCGCGCGCTCCCGTAACTGAGCACGTTTTATATTGACTCAATGAAAGCTCCAGAAGGTCCACGGTTATTTCTTGTGGATGGGTATGCGCTTATCTACCGCGCGTTTTTTGCCCTTATTTCTCGCCCGCTGACGACGAGCAAAGGGGAGAACACCTCGGCGAGCTGGGGCATTGCCAACTTCCTGCAGCGCCTGATCACCAAGCATCGGCCAGAATATCTCGGCTGGGTGCACGATTCTGGCTTGTCCTTTCGCCATGAACGATATCCTGCCTACAAGGCAACTCGAGAGAAGCTGACTGAAGAGTTGCAGTCAGATTTTGATCGAGGAATGGACCGGATTTGCGAGATGCTCGACGCTTATCGTATTCCAATCCTTGCTCTTCCTGGATACGAGGCGGACGATGTAATAGGGACGTTGGTGGCCAAAAGTGTGAATGCGGGTATCAATGTCGTCGTGGTCTCCGGCGACAAGGATTTCCAGCAGCTAGTCAAGCCGGGAGTTTGGCTGCTGAATCCCGGCCGCGGCGGTCCGGCGAATGTTGAGGAACACTGGGTGGGCGTTGAGAACTCCGAAGAGCGCCTTGGCGTGGCGCCTGAATTCGTGACCGATTACCTGGCACTTGTGGGTGATTCGTCCGATAACGTGCCTGGTGTCAGGGGAATCGGAGACAAAACCGCGTCGCAACTCGTGAAGGAATACGGACATCTCGAGTCGATACTCGCGCACGCGGGCGAGGTCACGAAGAAGCGCCCGCGGGAAGCGCTGTTGGAGCATGCGGAGAACGCTCGGCTGTCGAAGGAATTGGTAACTATTCGCGACGATTTACCCCTGGAGCTTGACCTCGAGGCTCTCCGGGTTAAGGAACCCGACTACACCAGGCTGAGAGATCTCTTTATCGAGCTCGAGTTTCACTCGCTTGCCAAGGACATCGTAGCACAAGCGCCGGTCGAAGAGCAGGAGACAAAACCCAGGGTAAACTACGTCACGGTCGACACTCTGGAAGGCGTGCAGAGAGCTGTCTCGAAGGCTCGCGAGGCAAAGGTGATTGCTGTAGACACTGAGACATTGATCGATCCCGACAGTCCTCAACTCGTCGACCCCCTGCGCTCTTCTCTCGTATCGATCTCGATCGCCGTCGATGAAGGCGAGGCGTACTATTTCCCGTTCCGACACTCCTTGTACCAGCCAGGCCAGGGAGAGCTGCTTGTCGACGCCTCTGGTGACCGTTCTGCTACCGATGCACCGGAAGACCGCGGCCTCATTCGAGGTGGTGACGAAGTTTTCCCCGAGGAATCGCCGAAAAAAAAAGCGGCAACTGAGTCTCTTGCAATAGCTGCCCGGATGCTCCGCACGAACAGGCCGACGCAAGTCCGAAATCTTCCAGCTCTGGATTCCGTTGAGATGTCTCCGTTGCGTGAGCTCCTCGAAGATCCATTGGTGCGGAAAACGGCGCAAAATGCAAAGTACGACAAGCTCACACTTCGGTGCGCCGGAGTGAACCTTGCCGGGCTCGACTTCGACACAATGCTGGCTAGCTACGTTCTGGATCCGGGAAGACGTTCCCATGGCCTCGATGTACTGGCGTTGGAGTTTCTCGACCACACCATGACGTCGTACACGGAGCTTTGTGGCAAGGGCCGTAGTGCGATTCCATTTGATGAATGCCCAATCGAGGCTGCGCGGGATTACTCCTGCGAAGACGCGGACATGACGCTGCGACTTCGCAGACTTTTCGAGCCGCAGCTCGAATCCTATGAGCTCACTCGCCTGTTCGACGGTGTGGAGATCCCGCTTGTCGATGTGTTGGCCGAAATGGAATGGACGGGAATAGCAATCGACTTGCCTTGGTTCTCCTCGTTGAAGCAACGCTTCCAGGCCGAACGCGAGGCGGTAGAAAAGCAGATCTATGAGGCTGCGGGAACCGAGTTCAATATCAATTCGAATTTGCAGCTTCGAGATATTCTGTTCGGAAAGTTGAATCTTCCCGTCATCAAGAGAACCAGTACTGGGCCGTCAACTGACGCAAGCGTTCTGAAGGAGCTGGCCGAAGAAGGTCACGAACTGCCTGTCTTGTTGATGGAGTACAGAGAATTATCGAAGCTCGAGAGCACCTATCTGGATGCGCTGCCAAGGCTCGTGAACCCTAAAACGGGCCGCCTGCATACTTCCTTCAATCAGACCGTCGCAAGCACCGGACGACTTTCATCGAGTGATCCAAATCTTCAGAACATTCCCATCAGGCGGGAGCTGGGGCGCGATATCAGGAGGGGATTCATACCTCGAGAAGGATGGGTCCTGCTCTCGGCTGACTACTCTCAGATTGAGCTTCGTTTACTCGCGCATCTCTCCCGCGACCCGGCCTTCGTGGAGGCGTTCCAGGCTGGTGGCGACATTCACAGGCAGACCGCCGCTCTCATTTTCGATGTCGATCTGGCGAATGTAACCAGCACCATGCGTGCTCGCGCGAAGACTATCAATTTCGCGACCATTTACGGCCAGGGTCCCCACGCCCTCTCTCGGCAGCTTGGCATTGAGCACGCCGAAGCGAAGGAGTTCATCAGCCGTTACTTCGAGCGCTTCAAGGGGGTGCGAAATTACCTCGACTCGATGGTGGCGTTTGCACGGGAGCATGGATACGTGCAAACAATCTTCGGACGCCGCCGCTACATACCAGAATTACGCGAGCGCAACTTCAATATTCGCGCGTTTGGAGAAAGAACCGCGGCGAACTCTCCTATCCAGGGGTCCGCTGCAGACCTGATCAAGATCGCGATGATCAGAATCGATGATGCTATCAGGAATCGCCGGCTTCAGAGCAAGATGCTTTTGCAGGTGCACGACGAACTAGTGTTTGAGGTGCTTCCCGAGGAGATCGATCTCGTGAGCGAGCTCGTAAAGTACGAAATGGAGCACGCCGCCGAGCTCTCCGTGCCCCTTGTCGTGGATCTTGGCGTCGGGAAAAACTGGCTCGAGACTAAACTCTGATTGCTAAGGGCGTTTCCTGTGTTCTTGAAATGCCGCATGGTAGGCTCCGCATAACAGGCTTACTAGATAGAACACGGCTGCAAGGAGCGAATGAAGCAGGATACCCACAACAGTGACGTGGATTACGTAGGTGAGAATCACCAACCCGATACCGAACAAAATCGTCAACGTTGCAGGTTGATCAGCATCAGTACTCCGCTGAACTGCGATGTTTCTGGCTATTCGTATCGGCAGGTGGTGAGTGACCCTTCCCCACCACGCCGCGACCATAATAAAGCCTTTGCGAAGCAGCCCATTCTTTCGTCTACCAACAGGTTCCGATTTCGACGGCAGACTCGCCTCTTCAGAAGCCTCCCGTAACCTCCTGGCAATTTCTTCTGTCAAGATCAGATGGTTTTCACGTGCCCAGCAATCCATCTCGATCACTTCTCCGATGCGTGCGCCAACTACTGTATTCGGAGCGCCCTTGTCCTCGAATACCAAGCCTATTGGCAGAATTTTGATCCCAGCAATCCCTCTCTCTGTACTAGCCTGAAGCGCAAGCCTCGCGAGACCTGTCTTCAGCGGCTCGAGCGTATGCTTATTGTGACTTTTTCCTTCTGGAAAGAGGAGTACTGCGCCCAGATCTTCGAGGACATCGATGATTTCCCGGAAAGCTCGCCGGTTTCGTTCAGGATCAGGGACCCGTTCTCTCGTTCCTTCGAGCTCGTCACGCACGCGACGAAGCGGAACGACATGGAGGAGCCTGAATAGCAGGCCCATAATTGGGTTCTCGGCTAGCGTTGCTTTCGCCGTCATTGTGACTCGCCTGGGAATGAGCCAACCAACTATTAGCGAGTCTACAAGAGCATTTTGATGATTGACCGCGATCAGCAACGGTCCTTCTAGCGGAATCCGCTCTCGTCCTATGACACGGATATCGCGATAGAACCAGTGTAAGGCGATGCTAGCTATCCATCGCAGGATACTGTACATCACGCGAGTAGTCCGGGTTTAACAAAATTATCTGGAACTCTGCGCAACATGAGGAGGGCCAGGGTCATCCCAATCGCGACTGTTGCAACTCCGGCGCGATACGCGAAACCGGTTCCCATTGAAGGTGTGAGGCTGTCGACTGCCAGCGCCCAAATAAATGGGCCAACGACAGCAGCCGCGCGTGAAGAAAGCACCATGAGACTGAAAAAACGGCCGGCCTCCACGTCCGGAACGAGACTCAATAACAACGGTCGCTCGGCTGTCGATACACCACCGTAGATGAGTCCGATGGATGCGCCCACTATCCAGAACGCTCCCCTCGTGGGAACGACAATCATTGCCAACAGAAGCACAACCCAACCAGTCAACACCCATGACAGCGTCCGTTTGGGACCGAACCGATCGACCAATCGGCCAATGCCGTAACTGCCAATCACTGCGGGCACGGTGAGGATTACAAATAGAGTTGCTTCAGCGCCTTTCTTGAATCCCATTGCGAAGATCGCGTAGAGAGCCATGTTGCTGATGATCGTGCCCATGGCGTCCTGGTACAGGAATGAAGTCAGGATAAACCTGATCGTACCCGGATATTTCTTTGCCTCGGTCAATGTCTGACGCACGTCACGGAAAGCCTCTCGCCAAGGCACGTGCGTCTTTGCTGCCACGGCGTTGTGGTCGCGGCAGAAAACGAATAGCGGTACTGAGAACAGCAGAAATAGGAGGGCTGTGGGGACAAAGGTTGAAACACGCCCGCCATGCTGCGTAAATGGAATTGCCATTCGAAGCGTCGCAACGACTCGTTCAGGAAGCGCTCCCAGAATTGGCAGTGCACCAGTGAAGAACGGAAAAGTCAGCAAAACGCCGGTGATCGAGCCTGCGTAGCCGAATGCGGCGCCCATCCCCGACAAACGCCCCCGATAATCCACGGGAGCTAATTCAGGCAACATGGCATTGTAAAACGGCTGGGCCCCTTGGTACGCGTAATTTGCGACAGTGAATGCCGCAAGCACACCAAACAACGCTCTGCCGGGCGTCATCCATCCAATCGTTGTCGCGGTCGTGGGTGTTACGCCTTCACCGGTTGTAGGTAATCCAAGCTGACCGAGAACTGCGATCATGATCGTAGCAAGACACGCGATCAGCGTGAATCCCACCACCCAGGGCTTTCTTCTCTGAGTCACATCGGAGATAGCGCCGAAAATCGGAATAGAGACTACCACCAACGTCGATGCGATCCCGTTTACCGTCGCATACAGCGTGTTCGAATGTCCCAGGTCTCCGACGAGCCACGCGGCGAAATAAAGCGTAGCAATGTTCATCGAGAACACGGTGTTGGCGAAATCGTACAACGCCCAACTGAATCGCTCGCGCGCTGGGGCCAGCGGCGGGTTGAGTTCGCCGTTTTGCACAGCAGCTATAGGCTCACCAGTTGGTTGGTCGTTTCTGATTGCAGCCTTCGCTTCCATCTGTACCTCAGATCGTTGCCGAGTATGAACGGTACACGACTGAACACGTGCTTGAATACGTAGCCTGACGTAGGTGTGCCTACGTACACTCGACGCTGTACGTTGCGACACGCAGATTACTCGCATGGCCGAGCCCTTTATCGTGCTTGCTAGAGCATCTTTGTCATTCCTTCTGGTCGTCGTAGCCTGCCGAGGAGAGGGGGCGAAGCTCGATAAGACATCCAGGACTTCTCTCCCACCTGTGTTTTCATTGGGTCCGGCAAACAGTACGAACTGGGACCCAAGTGCGGGGCCAGTGATACTTGTCGCGCTCGGTGAGATGGGTGATTCCGCAGCCGTTGTCCTCCCTGATGTAACCGACACCACCATGGACACGCTGAATCTGCGCGTGCCGCAGATTTCAGAGCGTGTGTTCGATCTCTACGGGCGGTCGGGAAAACTCGGATCGTCAGCCGCAGGGCCCTTCCGAGAGGCCAAGACGAGTGATGGGTGTGATGCGTGGCCCAGTGTACGTCTACGTTCAGCGCATCAGGGCTGGCAGGTAGCATTCGCAAGTGGGGCCGCGAGAGCGATCCCTCTGGACTCGATCGAATCGTTATCGAGCGCGGACTCTGCATCTCTGGCTGCGTCTCTCGCGGAAACTGTCGCAACACTTTCTATCGCCTCAGACCCAACATTTCGCCGACTGCCCTTCAGGGTGCGTTACGCCTACGCGACTCACTCCGACTCCATTGAAATCGTTGTTGCTGATATCGTCCGTGCCTTGAACGAAGAGGCGAATCCTCGCATTGAGCACATTTTTCTGGTGGGCGAGCGACCGGCCGACAATCGAGGCAAATTCACCGTCGGGTATTACAGCCGCACTGCCGGAGCCGAAGAAAAAACGCAGGCCACCGAAGTTCTCGCTGCTCTCGCAATTGGCTCTTCAAGACGTCCAGGATTCGTCATCAACGTGGCCTCAGACGAAGGTGCTCGCTTTGGCCTAATTGAAAGGACAGGGCCGGCAGAATGGCGTCCGTTGTGGTGGAGCGCTTACACCGGCTGTTGAGCAGAGCGGCTCTCCGTCATAACCCAGTTGGCGCGTTCACAAATTGCCATGGCAAGGCAAACCGTTCAGCGAGACGCTTCGTGAGCGCGCGTACCCCGAGCGTTTCCGTCGCGTAATGACCCGCGTAGATAATTGCGAGATCATTTTCCTCCGCGTACACCGCCGTCCAGTGCGGCCCCTCACCTACGATCAGGGTATCGACTTGAGTATCGCGCGCTTCGGTCAGTGTTTCCGCAGAGGCGCCTGCTCCCGTACAGATCGCCCATCTCTTGGTGCGACGTTCGCGATCGAATACTGATGCGCGACAACTTCCCCCATACGCGTGCGCGTACTCGTTCGCTCGACCAGCAAGTTCCGCGGTCTTGATGTCGGCGTCCCCGCTCACACCAATGAAAATGTTCTCGAACCGTGCGAACCCTCTGGTCGGCTCCAGCCCGAGCTCCTTTGCCAGGAGAACATTATTCCCAATTACCGGATGGCAGTCGAGCGGAAGGTGAGACGAGTATACTGCCACATCTGCCTGAAGCAACGTCCGATATCGGCGATACGCTGATCGAGTAATGTGTTCGAGTCCGCCCCAGAACATTCCGTGGTGGACCACCAGGAGATTCGCTCCTTGGTCAATCGCTTGTTGCAGCGCCCTAGTCGAAAAATCGACTGCTGCGGCAACCCCTTTTATTGGTGAGCCGTTTTCGAACTGAAGCCCATTGAGTGCTTTTGGGTAATCTGGCGTTTCTGTCGTCCGCAGTAGCTCATCTGCGTACTCGGCGACTTCGGCTGCGCTCACCCTCATGCAACCAGCTTCTTGTGGAAAACCGCCGTGGCTACAAGAGCCCGAGCGAAGCTAACGTGAACTGCCATAACGACTTACGAGCCCGGTGGAAAAGTGTGTTGATTACGTTGGGACTTGCATTAGCTCAAGTAGCCGCTCTAGGTCGTCAACCGAGTAGAAGTGTATTGTCAGGGTGCCCCGGTTGTTGCTTCCTACGCTGAGGCTCACATCCGTTTGTAACCGGCGCCGGACGCGATCTTGGATGTCTTTCATCCCCGGTGCCTGGTAACTGGTCCGTGGGCGGCCTGTCCTTTTCTTCGTCCCGTCTACCAATTGGCGAAGACGTTGCTCCAGCATTCTCACCGTAAGACCACTTCGAACAATCTCGTCAGCTAGCTCTCGGATTCGTTCAGGGTCATTTAGTCCGAGCAGTACTTTCGCGTGGCCGATCGTCAGTTTTCCCTCTTTCAGATATGTCCTGGCCAGCTCAGGCAGTTGGAGAACCCGAAGCATATTGGCCACCGTTGTTCGGTCTTTCCCTACGGTATCTGCAATCTGCTGTTGAGTCAGCCCAAACTCCTTAGCAAGCCTCTGATACCCTTCGCCCTCCTCAATCGGGTTGAGATCGGCTCGCTGCAGATTCTCCACGAGCGCCAGAGTAAGGATGGTCTTGTCGTCAATTTCTTTGATGATCGCGGGAATCGCCTTCCATCCGAGCTTTGTAGCAGCTCGTAATCTCCGCTCGCCTGCGATCAACTCAAACCCGTCTTTCCCGCGACGTCGGCGCACGGTTATTGGCTGTAGCAGACCGCTTGCCTTGAGGCTTTCTTCCAACTCCGTGAGCTCGCTCGCGCTGAATTCCGTGCGAGGCTGGAACGGGTTTCTGGCAATCTGAGATATGGGAATAGACTTGAGGGCGCCCTCATCGCTCGACGCGAGCCCCCCGCCTGTCCCCAAGAGGGCTTCAAGTCCCTTGCCCAGACGCCTGGGCGGTTTCTCAGCGGCCACCATTGTCTCCTTGTCCCGTTCGCTCAATCAATTCCTTCGCGACGTTCATGTATGCCTGCGCTCCAACCGAGGCAATGTCGTACAGAATTATTGGTTTGCCAAAGCTGGGCGCTTCTGCCAAGCGGATGTTTCGAGGGATGACACTGTTGAAAACCTTCGCGCCGAAGTACTCGCGCGCATCATCTGCTACCTGGCGCGACAGGTTCAACCGGGAGTCGTACATGGTGAGTAGCACGCCGTCGATCCCCAAGCCTTCGTTCGCGCTGTGCTGAACTCTATGCACAGTGTTGAGAAGTTGGGACAGTCCTTCGAGCGCGTAGTATTCACACTGCACCGGAATCAGTAGTGCGTCGGCCGCCGCCAGCATGTTTATGGTGATTAGTCCCAAGGACGGCGGGCAGTCGATTATCACGTAGTCATACCCAGCACGGAGTGACTCTACCGCCTGCCTCATCACATGTTCGCGGTCCGCTTTCTCGATCAGCTCCACCTCCGCTGCCGCCAGATCCGGAGTTGCGCCGACCACGTCCAGCTTAGGGAATTGAATTCCGGCTTGCCTCGCGGATCCAAGATCGGAGTTGCCGACAAGTACATCATAGAGGGTTAGTGGGATGGCTTCTTTTTCAAGCCCCATCCCACTCGTAGCATTGCCTTGCGGATCGGCGTCGACAAGAAGAGTTCGTTGCTCCGCCGCAGCTAAGCTCGCCGCGAGATTAACGGCCGTGGTCGTCTTGCCGACTCCGCCCTTCTGATTAGCGATTGCGATGATGCGCGCCACTGAGTACCGGTGGGGGTCCGGCGCTTAATCTATTGAGACCCGCCACGACTTTCCACGTGGAACTCTATGGGGATGTTCTACATGGAAACTCGCTTCTGAAGCGGAAGTCTACTGGCCCGGGAGGAACCGCCAGCGTGTGGCCACCTCAACTGAGAGATTTTGTTCACCAGGGTTTATCGGAGTTTCAGCAGCGGCGCTAGTGGCTCCCCGGAGCATGACCATGGGTCGAGGCGGCGGGGGCGCGTAAGACCCAATATTGATCTCGAGTAGAGTTCCGAGGGTTCCGTGGGCGGCGCGTGCGGCGGCCTCGGCGTCAGCCCGTGCATTCTCGATAGCTACAGCGATCGCGCTGCGCCGAGCGGCTTCGGTACTCGAAGAGTAGAACTGAAGAGACGTAATCATGTTCGCCCCATGTGCGAGGGCGGCATCTATGATTGCTCCGACCTGGTTGAGCTTTCGGACGTCAACCAGGATGGTATTCGTCACGTTGTAGCCGACTATTACTGGGTCCTTTCCCTCTTGGTAACGCTGCTCAGGGTAGACATTATAATTGATAGTAGAAAGCTGATCGCTCGTAAGGCCAAGCGCCCGTAAAGCTGCAAATACCGACTGCTGCTTTGCCGCGTTCTCCGATGCGGCCGCCGCCGCCGTCGTTGCCCGAGTCTGGACACTAACCTGAATTGTTGCACGGTCGGGAGAAACTTTGACCTCACCTCGACCGACTACCGCAATCTGCGGCGGGCCACTTACCGGCGGGATGTTGTCCTGTGCCTGGGATGATACTGGCGCCAAAATCGAGCCAATTAGTAGCAGAAATCGTATTTGCATTGCCTTTCTCGATGTGAGAGTTTGTACCAGTAGACGCTAGCAACGCTCATTCGTGCACACCGTGTCAGGGCGTTGCCGTTTCGATGTCATGAATACGGGTGAGATTCATGCCAACTATGCCGTCAGCCTTCGTTCGCACGAACATGTTCGCGAACTTCGCGCCCCAGACGATCTCATCCGCCTTATACGAGGATCTCGAGTGAACGACCTGTGACAAAGTTTCGTCCGTCCCAGTGAGAAGGATCAAAATCTCCGCGTCCGCTTTCCGAAGATCTTCAGCCGTCAATCCCCACATGGGGCTCGCGGGGTCAATCGGATGAACCACCGTCCAGCTCAGCGCGAAAAAGACAACGCGTTGTCGCTCCAGGGGCAGATCGTGGAATTTCCGAACAGTGGTGCTGCCGATCCGTTCCATCTTGGTGAGAATTACCTGGATCTGGACCTCGATCAGTTGGCTGCTACGTGCGTTGGCGATCCTGAATTCGAGGGCGGTTCCCCCACGATAAGGCGCGACCACTGCGTTACGGCTGTAGATAATTCTCGCTGATGGCCTCGAGAACCTGCTGAAAATTACGCCCGTTGCCAACGCGATGCCCAAAATGTTAAGTAGCGCTTCTATCGTGACGAGAGTATTGGCTGCAACTCCAACCGGGATGATGTTTCCGTATCCAATCGTGGCAAATGAATCGACACTGAAAAAGAATGCGCGATAGAACGGCTGGTTGATGAAACTGCCGGGGTTCGACTGCAACGCTTCCGGTCCACAAAGCAGGAAGGCGCCCGCAAACAGCGCGTTTACGATGATGTACGAGGCGGTGATGAAGCCGAGGAACTGTGGCCACGAGATTCGCAGAAGCCAGTGGTAGAGACTGAGTGAAGAGAGAGGATTCAAACCTTCACGGACTACGTTGAAGCTTCCGTCTCTATTCAGCAGACGTTGCTGTGCCCCTCTCGCGACTTCGGTCCCAAAGCCGAGGTCCTTGAACTCCTCTTCGGCCACTCGTGGAGCGGGAGCTGATTGATCGGTGAATGTTGGTGAGCTCAGAGCCAAGTACCGGAGCAAGCTGGATGTGGACGGTCTCTGGCCGAAAAATGGCCACCTTTCCGAGGCAACGCTACATTGCTGCGATGGAATTCCCGGGCAGCTCTCCCCACCGCGCAACGTTGTCGATCGTTGTGTCGGCCTTCTGTTTCGGATCGATCTCTGTATTGACCGTTCTCCTCACGAGCAACGGTGTTTCTCTGCTGACGGCAATGACATGGAGGTACGTACTTGCCGGGTTGGTCCTCTTCGTATTCGTCGGGGTTCGTCCGATTCAATCGTTATCGAAGCGCCGCTTGGCAGGTCTTTTTTGGATTGGCGGAGTCGGGCAAGCACTTATCACTTATACCAGCCTGCACGCGCTCGAGTATATACCGGTTGGCCCGCTTGCGTTCCTTTTTTATACCTACCCGGCGTGGGTGGCGCTCCTCGCAGCCATACGTAAAACAGAAAGACTCACGCTCGTACGGATCATCGCCCTGACACTCGCGCTCGTCGGTGTGTCAGCAATGATTGGTGCTCCGCCATCTGGCACGCTCGACCCGAGGGGAATAGTGCTTGCCTTGGCGTCGGCTATGCTCTACGCCGTTTATCTTCCTTCGCTTGGATATCTACAAGCGTCTATTCCCGCGGCTGTCTCCACGCTCTTGGTTATTCTCGGTGCGGCAACTTCATTTCTCGCGACCTCAGTGTTCATGCGGGAGTTCCACGTTCCGAAGGGTGCGTCCGCATGGACGAACATTCTGCTCCTCGCTCTCGTTTCGACGGTCCTCGCGTTTTTCGCCCTCATAAGAGGACTTGCTCGACTCGGGCCAGTCAGAACTTCGATAATCGCCACGATTGAACCGTTCTTCACCGCGATTCTTGGCGCGGCAATTTTAGGAAACCGGCTCACTAACGCAACGGCATTTGGCGGAGCGCTCATTGCATCGGCAGTGCTGCTCATCCAATGGAGCTCCGCGCGTCGTGAGGCTGCTACGGCTTAGCGGACAATCTTCGCCGACGCTCTATCTCGATAACGAGATTCTGAAGATCGCTGGGGCTTACGCCAGGGATTCTGGAAGCTTGTGCAAGAGAGCGTGGTCGCAAGGCCGCAAGTTTCTGCCGCGCCTCGAATGAGAGCGATTGCATATCAGCGTACGCGAGATCGGAGTCGAGGGAAAAATCTCCCATGCGACGCATTCGATCGGCTTGGGCTCTCTCGCGCTCGAAGTACCCAGCGTACTTGATCTCCAGGTCCGCAGTAATCAGAGCCTCTCGATCCAGCTCGGCGCCGACACCGGCTGCATGGAATAGTGCTTCGAGTGAAACCTCCTGTCTGCGCGCGACTTCGGCGATCCTAACCGATTGAGAGAGACCCGTGCTCCCTGACGCGGACAGAATAGGTTGCGCCTCTAGGGGCCGAATGCTCTCGCTGTCCGCCAGACGCAGAGCTCTGTCCTCGTCGCGCAATCTGGTCTCGATGATTTCTTCCTCACCCCCGGAATAGAGGCCGAGCTTCAATCCGATGGGGCCCAGGCGTCGGAGTGCATTGTCCTGTCGGACAGTCAGCCTGAACTCAGAACGCGAAGTAAAGAGGCGGTACGGTTCATCGACCCCGCGAGTCACGAGGTCATCGACGAGGACGCCAACATAAGACGTCTCGCGGCCAAGTATTAATGGCTGCCTTTCCAGGGAAGCCAGTGCAGCGTTGAGGCCCGCGAGGAGTCCCTGCCCCGCCGCTTCCTCATATCCTGTGGTTCCGTTGATCTGCCCGGCGAAATAGAGTCCGGGGAGTGTCTTTACCTGAAGGGATGCGTCGAGTTGCGTGGGTGGGTAATAATCATATTCAATCGCGTAGCCTGCTCGGTTCATTCTGACGTCGGCCAATCCACGGATGGAGCGCAGTATCTCGAGCTGCACGTCTGCCGGCAGCGATGTGGACAGCCCGTTCACATATAACTCGGCGGTGTCGTGCCCCTCCGGCTCGAGAAAGATCTGATGCCGCTCAGCGTCCGGGAATTTGACGACCTTGTCCTCAACCGACGGACAATATCGCGGGCCACGAGACGCGATTGCTCCGCCATACATTGCGGATTTAGCGATGTTGTCCTTGATGATCTTCTTTCCAGCGTTCTCCAGAAAGGTGATCCAGCAGGGTAACTGTGGCGGGTGCCTGAGATCAGGGTCCCCAGCTCTCTTCGATTTCCAGAAGTGAGACCACGAGTAATCGAACTGCTCGATTTCACTTTCCTGGCGCTCCAGCAGGGAAAAATCGACCGATCGCCCATCGATGCGAGGAGGAGTTCCGGTCTTGAATCTCGCGACTGTGAGGCCCGCCTGCTCCAATTGCTCGGCTAGATGAGTCGTGGCACTTTCACCCGCCCGGCCGCCGGCAACACGAGTTTCCGTTCCGATGTGGATTCTGCCCCGCAAAAAAGTACCGGTCGTCACAACCACGGCTTTTGCACCGAAGCGCCGACCCTCGAGAGTCTCGACTCCGATGACACGCGACTGGTTTGCCAGCATCAGCCGTACAACGGTCGCTTGGATCGTTTGGAGGCGAGTGTGATGTTCGAGCAGAGCTCTCACTGAGCGACGATACAGTCCACGATCGCACTGAGCACGCGGCGCCCAAACGGCTGGACCCTTGCTCCGATTAAGCATGCGGAACTGAACCATCGCGAGGTCAGTGGCTCGTCCCATCAGACCGCCGAGCGCATCGACTTCTCGTACGACAGTGCCCTTCGCAATTCCGCCGATCGCGGGATTGCACGACATCTGCCCTATGGTTTCGAGCGAACTCGTAAGGAGTCCAACCGTGGCCCCGGTGCGCGCCGCGGCTACGGCTGCCTCAGTTCCTGCATGCCCGCCGCCAATTACCACGACATCGAACGCGGCCTCGAATTTTGTAGACTGCAGCATACATTAAAGATAAGAAGGAGTGCGCGCAGGAAGACGCCTGTGAGCACACCCCTGTTAGTTAGCTTCTAATCGAACCCCCCTTAATGCCGGTCGAACTCACTCATGGCCGCCCAGTCGTTTTGGTTCGGAAGAGCGCGTACGAGCGCAGCGACATACTCCGGCAAGCGCTCGACGAACGGTATAGCCTAACACCGGACGAGTTCGTGGTCGAAGGCGGGCTCGTTTGTATCGGTCCCTTACCGTCCGATGACCTGCTCTCCGATTTGATCAGTGAACTCGAGCAAAACGGCCTCGTCTATTTCGACGATTTTTTCGACCTGAGCGGGAACTGGCCGGAATGGCTCACACTTTATGCTCGAGCCGACAACGACCGAAGGAGTTAGAGTCGTTGCTCAACGACTGTCCATTCCTCGACGAATGCCACCCCGTTCTCAATCCTGTCGATTACGACCTCGGAGCCCACCGGAAGAGATTTCGCACTCAACGCGCGGGCCGGAGCCCTGAGCGTTTTGCCAAAGTAATCGTAGGATATTTCGCCCTGCCCCGCTGGCGTGATCTCTACTGATACCATAGCAAACTGCCCTTGAATATCCTCGGCATCGAGTGACTCGGGGGGACCTCCACGCAAGGCCCATCGAGCGAGAAGAACGATCATTCCGGTGGTGGCGAGCAGCCCGCTAGTCACGGCGATCAGGATTATCGCCAAGGCAGACATCGTGGTGCGATGCACCAGCGGGTAACCAACCGCACCGAAAGCGACCGCGAACGCGGCAATCGAAGGAACGTTGAAGTACGGTGATGGAGCACGCGAACGATCTCGCCGCGTGTACTCGATGCCGTGCAACATGGCGAATACCGCCAGGATGAGGCCGACGATGAAAGCGGCAAGAAATAGTATGTGAAGCTTCGTCACGGCACCGAACCGAAGCTTCCGGCTAGACTGCGGTTAGCGATCAAGAGCCCAGATATTTTCTAAACCACGCTATCGTCGCCGGCCATGCCGCGCGAGCGGCCGCCAAGTTGGCGCCTTCCATCCCGGATTGTTGCCTTAAAAAGCCGTGCCCCGCGCCGGGATAAATGACGTATTCGTATGTGCGGCCGAGCGCTCGCAACGCAGAATCGGCGGGCGGAATAGTAGCATCTACTCGGGCATCGTTTCCGCCGTAAAGTCCGAGCACAGGAGCGCGCACTGAAACGAGCTCGGACGTTGGAGGTGAAGTGCCGTAATACACCACTGACGCACTGAGTGACGGCGAATGGACTGCATGGGCGAAAGAAACTCCGCCTCCCCAGCAAAAGCCAACGATTCCGTACTTCTTCTCCGCTGCGGGCAACGATATCCCGTACTGAGCGACAGCGTCAAGCTGTCTTTGAATGCGTGCCGGATCCAGCGTTCTGATTGCGGCAACCGCCAAGGGTGCCAGCACGCTGTCTGGTCCCTCTGGAAGGTTCTTCATGGTTAGTAAGTCAGGCGCTATCGCTATAAAGCCATCTGCCGCGAGTTGATCGGCTACGCTCCGAATCCACGTTGACAGTCCGAAAATCTCATGGACAACGAGCACGACCGGCGCCTTTGTGCTGCGCTCCGGATAAACGATCCAGGAGCGCACACTGTCGCCTTCGCTCGTGTGAATCATCGCCCACTCTCCGTGCCGGGGGGATTTATCCAGGCGGGAAAGAGCCCCCGCGGCATCTGGAGGCAATCCCCGGATCTCAGGAATGCGTGTGTTGCTGGCGGAAGTCGAGGATGCTGCATGGTCCGCGGCCGAATGCGAATCTGATTCGGGTATAGTCTTGCTGGTAGTGCAAGCCAGCGCGAGCAACACAACCAGACAGGGTACGCAGATGCTTCGAGGACTCATGTTTCCCTCCAGTTTCGCTTGCTTTTACGAAGGTGACCGCCGCGCAACTGCTTGGGCGAATCGCTTGGCAAGAAATTCTCCCACTCGGTGTTCAGCATAATAGTATGGGCGCCAAGGGACAGAACCGCTAACGAATCCGGCGTGACCTCCTCTCGCAACAAAGTCTACCTCGAGCGCGGGATTGGCGGCTGCCACCTCGCGAACTTCCTCGAGCACCACTGGCGGAAGCATCGGGTCGTCAATGGCGCTAAATAGTAGCGTATTGAGTCTAATCTCCTTTAAATACCGCAAAGAGCTTGAGCGTTCATAATAGTCCCGCGCGTCGCTGAAGCCGTGAAGTGGCGCGGTGATCAGGTTATCAAAGTCCTCCAAGGTGCGCAGCGAAGCGATCTCCTCTGGCGCGGCCAAGCCTGGAAAACGTTTCGCCTTTTGTGCCGCCTTCCGCTTGAGTGAATGAAGGAAAAAGCGCTGATAGATTTTCGAGAAACCCTGATTGATTCGTTTTGAGGAGCGTCCTAGGTCAAACGGCACAGAGATAGCCGCCGCGGCCTTTACGCTCTGCGGAAGATCATCACCCCGCTCCCCGAGAAACTTCAACAGCGCATTTCCGCCCAGCGATACTCCTACCAAGGCAAGTGGAGAAGACGGGAACTCGGTCGCAATCCGGTCCAGTACGAAGGCAATATCGTCGGTTTCGCCAGAGTGATAAAATCGGCGGGCTCGATTGATCTCGGAGCCACAGGACCGAAAAATGAGGAGATCGGCACCCCAGCCTCGTCGGGCAGCTTCATTCAATAATGCCTGGGCGTAATGCGACCGGACGCCCCCCTCGAGGCCGTGCAGCAGCAAAAGACGCGGTGTCAATGACCCGGCAGCGAGGCGGTGTAGCTCGAGGAAGTCGCTATCAGGAGTATCCCACCGCTCGAGGCTCGTCGGAGCCGCTCGTTGTCGCCTGAACAGCTTTCCCCACAACGTCTGCAGATGACCGCCGGGAATCCACCAAGCGGGCGAATAGATTACGTCGCGAGCCATGAGTTGGGACGAATTCAGAGCAAGTTATCTTCCCTTGCTCCGCAGTTGCTGGAGGAACGAGCTTGGAAATTCAGATTTTTGGAATCAAGAAGAGCGCCGATACGCGAAAGGCTCTCCGTTTTTTCTCGGAACGCAGAGTGAAAACCCATTTCGTTGATCTCATGGAAAGGCCTGCATCTCTCGGTGAGCTCAGAAGATTCGCCCAAAGATTCGGTGCCATATCTCTGGTCGATAGAGATTCCAGAAGATTTGGTGAGCTCGGCTTGCGCTATTCTCAACTCTCCGATGACCGGTGGCTCAACAAACTAAGCGAAGAGCCCTTATTGCTGAGAATGCCGCTCGTTCGAAACGGCAACCACTTAACCATTGGGTCAGACGAGAGCACATGGAAGAAGTGGCTCCAGACATAGCAGACTACTCGCTTGTGGCTCGGAGCGGAGTCAGGCGATATTGCATTTCCGCTTGTCCCGCCTAACCAAACCAGAAAAACAGTGACTTACCGAGTTCTCGTCACCGATGAGATCGATGCCGAAGGCGTTGGGCTTCTACTGGCCGAGCCAGCGCTCGTTGTCGATGAGGTGCCGACACTACCGCGAGAAGAGCTCCTCGCCAGAATCGCCGATTACGATGCGATAGTTGGACGTAGTGCGACTCGAATCTCTTCGGAGTTGTTGGAGAAAGGGCGTCGGCTCAAAGTCGTCGGCCGGGCAGGCGTCGGCGTCGACAATATTGCCCTGGATACGGCGACAGCGCTGGGAATAGCGGTAATCAATGCGCCCGCTGGAAATACCAACGCGGTGGTCGAATTGTTCTTTGGCGCAGTCATCTCACTTCTGCGGCACTTGCCACGTGCCGACACATCAATGCACGCCGGCCGGTGGGACAGATCTGCGCTCCTCGGGTCTGAGCTCAAAGGAAGAACGCTGGGAATCGTCGGCCTCGGCCGGATCGGCGGAGAAATAGCCACAAGGGCCAGAGCCTTTGAAATGAACGTTCTTGCATATGACCCGTATATCCCGCGATCGCGTTTCGAAGCGTTGAGAGTGCAGAATTCAGCGTCGCTGGACGCTCTCATCGAGCAGTCAAACGTGTTGACGGTGCATACTCCTCTCACGGACGAGACAAAGGGAATGATTGGCCGACGCGAACTGGCGAGACTACCTGCCCGGTCGATCGTGGTCAACATGGCTCGCGGTGGGATTGTCGACGAAGATGCTCTCATCGACGCGCTCGAGACCAAGCAGTTGATGGGAGCCGTAATCGACGCGTACGACAAGGAACCACTCGCAGCAGATCATCCGTTACGAAAGCAGTCTGATGTGTTGCTTACGCCACACATTGGAGCATCGACCACTGAGGCACAGCGGAATGTTGCTGTTGATGTCTGCGTAGCGGTGCGCGATGCCCTGTTGAGCGGCGAGCTCTCGCGCTCGATAAATGTTGCTGACGTTGGTGGCCAATGGGCCGAGGTCGAGCCAGCACTCACGCTGGCCCGTCGGGCCGCAGCGGTTGGCAGAGCAATTCTAGCCACCCAAGGAGCCCGCGCCATCCAAAGAATCGACGTACGTGCCGGGGCATCACTGGCTGCGGCGAGGAGCGCTCTCGTTGCTTCAGCAGCGCGCGGAGTGCTTGAGGGAACGGTCGAGCAGGAGCGGTTGAATCTCATCAACGCGCGCTCTGTGGCCCAGGCTCGTGGAATCGAGTTATCTACTACGGAGACAGCAACACAGGATAATCCGTACACGGTCGAGGTAAGACTTGGCGGAGGTATGCAGGAAATTGCCATAGCTGGAGCCGCGCAGCCAGGTGCCAGCGCAAGACTTACCAGGATCGGCGCGTTCCACGTCGACATCCAGCCGCGCGATACGCTTTTAATACTCACTAACAACGACGTTCCGGGCGTAATAGGCAAAGTGGGAACACTACTCGGCGAAGCAGGCGTTAACATCGCCGAGTACCATCAAGCGCGCCTTGCTCAAGGAGGGCAGGCTCTTGCGGCAGTCTCTGTTGATGGTGACGTGAGTGAAACGATTCGCGAATCACTACTGGGGCTGCCGGACGTGCTGTCTGCCGCAGTCGTCTGCTTTCATCCAGGGTGAGCTCTTTTTTAAGCGCAGACAGATCCGTACGTGAATCATACGAAGCGGATTCCTCAGGGCTTCACCTGGTTCCGGATTTTGTTGCTCGCCCGGAATCGACCAGCGACGTAATCGATGTCGTGCGGCAGGCGCTCTCGCAGAAAACCTCGATCACGTGCGCCGGCGCGCAAACGAGTACAACGGGGGCGT
>CADDZN010000002.1 GCA_902812375.1 bacterium
ACCGACGGTTCGAGCTGCCACCGGATATCGTTTCCGCCCCAGTTGTACTCGAGCGCCTTTGGAGCGTCCGCTCGCGTCACCTTCGTTTCCGTGACGTGTGGGCTCGGCGCTCCAACTGTGGTGAGCTTGACCGTGGCTCCACGCGTACTGAGACTGCGATCGGCATCGAAGGGCGCCCATTCGCGGAGCTGCGCAGGATCTGTAAGCGCTTTCCAGACTTTTTCGGGCGACTGGCGCAGCTCTCTGACCAGAACGAGCGTCCAGTTCTCTCCGTCCTTCTGTACTCGCGCATCACTGGCGGGGCCCGGCGTGTACTGCTCGCGATCGGTCATCTCTTTCTCCTCGTTTTTCGTTTGGTTGGTGGCGACCGATCCATTCGGTCGAGGTGGCGCTCGAGCGCATCGAGGTGAGTGGACCAGAACTGGCGGAAGGGCTCCAGCCAGTCATCGATCTCCTGAAGCGGTTCGGGCTTGAGCCGGTACAGGCGGCGCTGGGCGTCGACGGTTGCTTCCACAAATCCTGCCTCACGCAGTACTCGTAGATGCTTGGACACGGCCGGCTGCGGCATCCTCAAGCGACGCTCGATCTCTCCAACCGATCGTTGTGACGACGCGAGAAGGCCCAGGATGGCGCGGCGGTTGGGCTCGGCGATGATTTCGAACACCGATTGCATGGCTGAACATACTGCTGGCGGTATATACGTGTCAAGGCATGTATTTCTCCAGCCAGGCACGCCGAATCCGGCGAAACATCAACGGATAGAGAATGAAACGCCGAAAGGGCTCGATCATCAGGAGATACAGGCCCGACACCGGTGACACGCGTCTGACATAGACCGCAAAGTAAAAACGGTAGCCATTCGCGATCGGCGAAAGCGCCACACTGACGTATCCGTGCACCGTCGCATTCCGAATCTCACTCAGTGCCTCGGTCGGGTACTGATAAAGGACGAGGAACGAGCCGATGGTCGTGCCGGGAGTGACCTCTGAGTAACGGCGATCTCGCTCAGACAGATGCGACACCAGAGAATCCGCTGGCTGCATCTTGATGCGGTCCCAGCCGAACGCGCGACCGAGGGAATAGCGCAGTCTCCAGAGCGTCTTTTCAATGGCGCCTGGCTTCGTCGAGGCTTCCAGCGCACGGATGTCAGCGATGGTTCGACCAACACCACCACCGGGAAGATCGACGGTAGATACGTCGTGAAGGGGCACGCCGCGCAGCAGCTCGTGCGCCCTAAGGGAAAGGCTCAGATACTCAGCCGGCGGAGCACGCATTGGGTGATTTCAGGGCGGTCAGCAGGAGCTTCCATTCACTCCCAGCGGAATACTTTCGTTGAAATTGCTGTGAATACCGCAAACAAGATCAACAACGCCGCGACATTGACCAAGTGCGCACTCCAGCCCGATCCATCCCACACCCCATTCATGAGCGCGACCGCGTGCGTAACTGGCAAAACGTACGCGATCGCCTCGAGCCAGTGCGGAAGTCGAGCGACCGGAAAGAACAATCCCGACAGAGCCAGCATCGGATAAAGCACCAGTGCGCCGATCGGCTGCGCGAATCGCGCCGTCGGCACTAGACTCGCCAGCACAAATCCAAGTGATAGGATGCTGAACGTGCCTAGCAACACCGCGAGAGTAAAACTGAACACGTTCACTTGCATCACGCCGGGAAAGAGTCGCTTACCGGCAAGAACCAGTAGTGCCAGGCTGATGACCGTGAAACCGAGCTTCACCACCACCTGCGCACCCATGATCGTTACCGGCGAGAGCGGCGTCGACCGAAGGCGCTTGAGGATTCCGCCTTCTCTGTAGATCGAGATGATCGCGGTCAATGATTGCACCGCGCTGATCGCGATCAATACTGCTGCGAGGATCGCCGCATTGAACGGCATGTCGACGGGCGGCGCGACCGCGGGCTTCCCGAGGCTGAACGCGCGACCCAACGCGATGAACACGAGCAACGGCATAACGAGCGTCCCGACGAAGCCCATTGGCTCGCGGGTGAAGATCTTGGTCTCGAGCCAGGTGAGCTTCCAGAATCCGCGCAGGAATCGAGGCGTCATCAGTCCCTGATTCCGTGGCCCGTCAATTTCAGAAAAACATCTTCCAGCGTCGGCATCTCGGTACGAAACCCGCGCACGCGGATACCTTCGCGCGCGATCAGGTTGATCACGTCGGTCACGAAATCATCGCCGGCGCCGACGATCGTGTACATCGACGCGTTTCCATTCGAGCCCACAACGACTCCAACCCGCGCCATCCGCTGGGCTACGTTCGCGTCGTCGCTGGTAAACACGACTGCGCGCTCTGGACAATGCTTATGCACCAGCTCGGCGGGCGTACCGCACTCGATGATCCGACCGTGCTCGATGATCGCTACCCGGTCGCAGAGTTTCTCAGCCTCTTCCATCAGATGTGTCGTCAGGAACACCGTCGTGCCGCGATCTCTGATTCCAGTGACGAGCGACCAGATCGCGCGCCGCGCCTGCGGATCGAGACCAGTTGTGAGCTCGTCGAGGAACACCACTTCGGGCTCGTGAATGAGCGCGAGCGCGATGAACAGCCGCTGCTTCTGCCCGCCCGAGAGCGTCATGAACCACGCGTTGCGCTTCGGTTCGAGACCGAGCCGGGCGAGGAGCGCGTCACTATCGACGACGGCGCGATCGTAGAGTGAGCGCCAGAGATCTACTGCTTCCCAGACCTTGATCCTCTTTTGGAGCTGCGCCTCCTGGTGCTGCACGCCGATGCGCTGCCGGAGCGCATGTGCATCGCGACGCGGGTCGAGGCCAAGCACCTTGATAGTTCCTTTGTCCGGAACGCGATTGCCCTCGACGCATTCCATTGTCGTCGTTTTGCCGGCGCCGTTCGGGCCTATCAGGCCAAAGATCTCGCCCTCGAAAACTTCGAGTGACACATCATCGACGGCGACTGTGTCTCCATAGCGCTTGCCGAGGTTGGAGACGGTGATGACGGGGAGCAGGACGAATCCGGTTTGCGGCGTTGCGTCAGACCCGCGCGAACGTTAGGTCCAAGCCTCGAACGGCGTCTGCAGTTGCGCCGCGATGTCCCTTCCACCATTCACTTGCCTGCTTCTCCCCCCATGCCTCTGTAGGTACCCAGCTCAAAGCATCCGAGAACTCCTTCGCGGATTGGGGACGATCGTTCGGATCCTTCGCGAGAGCCTTGATGATCAACCGGTCGAGCGCAGGTGGGATTGATTGCGTCGTGCGCTGGGAAGGCGGGACAGGTTCGGCCTGCAGATGCTTGGCGATCAGATTGATCGCTTTGTCGCCGCCAAACACGAGCTCTCCAGTCAGGAGAAAATACGCGACGCAACCCAACGCGTAGATGTCCGTGCGTGCATCCACTGTCTCGCCGAGCGCCATCTCGGGCGACATGTAAGCCGGAGTTCCGATCGCCATCTGGCCGGGAATAGTTGCAAGAGCTTCCTGCGGAGCGACGTCCGTGACCGCCTTCACGAGTCCAAAATCCATGACCTTGACGAAGTCGTGTTTTCGGCCAACGCGTCCCACATGGATGTTCGCGGGCTTGATGTCGCGGTGCACCAATCCATAACTGTGCGCCTCGTCCAGTGAATCACACACCTGTCGCAGGATGTACGTGACACGCCCCGGAGAGAGCGGACCCTTTTGCTGAACGAGCGTCTCGAGGTCCATCCCGTCGAGATACTCCATCACGAGGTACAGAGTATTGTCGGCGGTCACGCCGAAGTCGTACAGCTCCACCGTGTGCTCCGACCGAAGGTTTGCCGCCGCCTCTGCTTCTCGGCGAAAACGCGTGATGGCGAGCCGCGCTGTCTCTTCGTCCGCTGCGCCGAGCATCTCTGGCCGAATGAGTTTTATTGCGGCTGGACGAGCGAGCATGCGGTGCTTCGCTTTGTAGACTTCTCCCATTCCTCCGCGACCCAACAGCTCGCCGAGTTGATAGCTGCCCATCTCGCGGGCCTTCGTCACCTGCTGGCCGAGTCGGGTAACAACGTGAGAGATCAGGACCGCAGCGCCGACCAGGATGAAGTCGGGGTAGTGCATGAGCAGCGCACCAATCGGTGGACCGAAATCCCAATGTCCCTGCGCGCGGGCGATCAGCATTGCGATTGGGTTCATAGATGCGGCAACGACTCCAACAGCCAACATCTTGAGTGGCGGAGTAGGAACGATTGCGGCGAACATCAGCAGCAGAGCGCCGACCCACGAGATCTGAGTAGTGAGCTGGTATTCTTTTGGTACATCGCCGACGTGCCACAGAATACCAAGCGCCAGCGAGCTCAGGATCAGGTAGCCGAGGCCGATGTCCAGAATCGTCTTCGGCTCGCGCCGACTCCGGCGCGTGTACGCGAAGAGTGCGAGCGACACGAGCACCATCACTACCGCAATGCCGTCGGTAGTGTCGAAAACTGCCCACGGAACGTTGTTCGCTGAGAGTGCGCCTGCTAAGTGACCGGTGACAGTGCCAATTATCCACAGGGCCGCGAACAGCAGCGCCAGGATCCCCAGCCTCAGCGAGGCCTCGCGCAGCAAATCTTCTGGAATCTCCTGTCTTCCGCCGGAGCGGCGTCCGCCGGACGGCGTCGAAGTCGGCGACGGAGCAATCAACTTCGCTAGCGACATAACTCTATAGTTTGGCGTTCAGGTGACATCACCCGCCAAATGGGCAGGCGCCAGCTACAATGCGAGCGAAGCTCGCCAATAGCAACACGTAAGTTTGCGGCGCAGGTCCAATCGACCGACACCGTGCGCGCGGGAACGAACGGCCCAGCTTTCTACTCTGCGAGGATTGTGGGCGGGCCCAAGGTCCGGCCTGCAACCGCGCTTTCTTTGCCGAGCACCCGCCGCACGAATTCCGGCCACCAGTTGGTCTGCGCATCACGAAATTTGTAAGCATCCAGCGCCGCCCAGGTGCGTTCATGGATCGCCCGGCCCAACTCGATCGCCTCGGCGCGACTTATACCCTCACGTTTGAGAGCACGGCGTCCGATCTGAGCGTGCAAAACTTCGTCGGCCCAGTCGTAGTCGTGAAAGTGCTCTGACAAGTCATCGCCCGCGGCAACCGCGGTCTCGTACTCGAAGCGCTTCCCGGTGTCGGCTGGCATCAGGGATTGCTCGATAGCGTAGAGAAGTATCTGCCGCTCCTCGGGCGTGGCGTGCAGGTTGAGCCGCAGCGAGAAGCCCACGTTGAGAGGTATTTGTGTCCAGTCGACAGCGCGGTCATTGAGAGCAACGGTGCCCATCATTGCATGCCGTGCTTCGTCCCAGAGCTGCCGCGAGTAGTCGTGATAGAATTCCCACGGTTGGTCGCTGCGCTCGAACATGAACGAAGACATCACCTCCACGACGTCCATCTCGAGGGTGCGCTTGCAGAGAAGAGCCAGGTTTCGTTCGTCAGCGGGCACGGCCGGATCGTTGTAGACGACGTGCGGCGGGAATTCAAAGTTGTACAGCCCCTTGAACCGCTCGTCACGTTGCGGAGCGAAATCTGGCTGGAACGGCTCGCTCGCGCGTGGCCGGGGAAGCGGTGCCTCGACGTTGCGGATTATCACACCGCGACGTCCGTCGCCTTCGGCCAGCGATATACTTGGATCACCGGCGATACCGCGCGCGGCGTCGAGATAACGCTCGAGGTGGTCACTCCATTCTGCGCGAAGCCCCGTTTGCGCCCGATCCGAAGTGAGCTTCTCGAGCGCGGCGGTTCCCCACTCGATCGCTTCGGTGACCTCGAGCAGGGCGAACCGCATGAATCGGCGCGTCGGATGGTCGACCAGCGGATTCGTTTTGTGCACATGGTGTGAGTAGGCGTCGCGCAGCGCCGGCAATGCCACTGCGTAGATGCCCGTCAGCAGCTCGATGGTATTGCGGGAGCGCAGCAACTCCTCCAGGAAAGCATCGAGCGCGTCATCCGGCGGCTCGTCCAACGGCGGCGCGGGATGACGCATCTCGGTGATCCTCTTTCGCAACCAGTCGGCGTGCTCAGCGGCATACCATTGATGGAGAGCCAGAGCGCATTTGACTTCCCACTCCGGCGTGTGACTCAGATGCGCAAGCATCACGTCCATCACGCGACGTTCGGCCCAATGAATTCGGATAAGACGCCTTACATTCTCGTCCACGGAGTAGCCGATACGAGCGGCATCCTCATAAGTGGCGATCCCTGCGAGAGGAGCACACATAGCTGGAATTGCCCTCGGCTATTTGCGGTTTTTGTCTGCCATCCCTCTTCCTACCCGCGATACGCTGAGAATAACATGGCGCCGCGAAGTACCGCGAGAAGGATCGCGACAGTCCGGCGAAACGTGTTCGTGCGGAGCTTCGGAAGGACGCGCGTGCCTACCACAGTTCCAATCACTACACCAGCGGTAGCGACCGCGAGTGTCGGCCAGAGCGCTGCGATCTCTCGACCCTCTGTTGTGAGATATACAGGCATCCGGGCGCCATCGACAATGAGTGCGACCGTCGTGGCCGTTGCCACAAACGCGGTTGGTGACACCCTGTAGGCAAGAAGCCCTGCCGTTCGAATACTGCCCTGATTTCCGACGAGCCCTCCGAGAAAGCCGGAAATCGCACCTGCCACCCAGCCGAAACTGCGACCCCAATTCACTCGCCGTATCCAGCCAGTCAGCTCCGCCATTGCGGTGAAGAGCAACAATAGACCGAAGACGATAACAAGACCCCGACTATCGAAAGCTCCATGCGTCAGGGCACCGGCCAGTCCGCCAACCGCGCTCGGAATCCCGAACTGAAGGAGCAGGCTGCGATCGACATCTGCTCGCATGGTCCAGAAGCGCAGCGCCGTCCCGACAAGGTGAGGCACCGACACCGCTGCGATTGCGAGGCGGGCGTCGACCTGAAGGGCGATGATCGGCGTCAGAAGGCTGCCGATGCCAAAGCCCGACACCGCAGCCACAAGCCCCGCGATCACACCCGTAATTGCCACCACGATCATGCTGAGAACCATTGTCGAGTAGATCAAACGGACTAAAGGTGGTTGATTGCTGTGAGTAGGGGAGAATCTTAGCTGGATCAAAACGTGCGGCGGCACTCCGCACCAGGAGAGCATAGAATGCAGAAGCGAAAACTTGGAAAGAGCGGACTCGAGGCATGAACGAGCTGGCCCCTGCAGGATTGTCGGGCTGGGACAACTTTTACGTCATCGTCGGATCCTCGGGCGCGGCGCTGATCGGATTGCAGTTCGTCGTGATCACGCTCATCACCGAGTCACGCCGCCGCACGACGCCCGCAACGCTTGGCGCCTTCGGCACACCGACCGTCGTCCATCTCGCGGGGGCGTTAGTCATCTCGGCCATCATGAGCGCGCCCTGGCGGTCGCTCTTGCCACTGTCGATTGTGCTCGCGGTGGGCGGGGTCGCGGGACTGGGGTATTGCGCACTCGTAATCAAGCAGGCCCGGACTCAGACGGTCTATCAGCCGGTGTGGGAAGATTGGCTCTTTCACATGATCCTGCCGACGTGCGCGTACACTGCGATAACAATCTCCGCGGTGTTCCTGCACACCGATGGTCACGCGGTTGCTTTCGTGATCGCCGCCGCTGCGCTCGCGCTCCTTCTCATCGCGATCCACAATGCCTGGGATACGGTGACGTATATCGTCGTCGCGGACACTGATTCCGGAGAGGCGAACGATGATCCGCCTGATGACGCGCACGTGCGCTCTGGCGTCGAGTGAAGGGCGCGCCAGTCGACAGCATTCGCCAAGCGACGCCCGCGGACATGGCCGCAATTGGTAAACTTGGCGCGCTGCTGGTGCGCGCGCACCACGACTTCGATCCGAAGCGGTTCATCGCGGCCACGCCGCAGACCGCACGCGGATACGGATCGTTTCTGGGAACGCAGCTCGACAACCCGGACGTTATCGTCCTCGTGGCTGAGCGAGGCGGCGAAGTCATTGGCTACACCTACTCCGGCGTCGAGGGAACGGACTACATGGAGCTCCGCGGACCCGCCGGTGTTGTGTACGATATCGTTGTCGATCCTGCACATCGCGGGCGGGGAGTTGGTCGGATGCTCATGGAGGCAACTCTCCAGGCTCTCAAGGCGCGCGGATCACCTCAGGTCGTGCTCTCGACAGCCGAGCGCAACGAGCCAGCGCAACGACTATTCGAGCGCGTTGGGTTTCGTCGCACGATGATCGAGATGACTCGCGAGCTCGACGACTAGCCGAGCAGGCAAAGGAGAGAAAAAGTGCGAATCGGAATTCTTGGTTCTGGCCTGATGGGCGGCAAGCTCGGGACGATTTTCGCGCGTGCTGGCCACGAGGTGGTGTTCAGTTACTCGCATAGTAAGGCGAAGCTCGAGAAACTTGCGCGCGACGCCGGTGGAAAATCTCGCGCCGGTACGCCGGCCGAGGCAGCGCGAGATGCGGACGCGGTGCTGCTTGCCGTGCACTGGACTCGCGTTGACGATGTCCTGAAGCAGGTCGGCGATCTATCGGGCAAGGTGATCGTGAGCTGCTCGCTGCCCATGAAGGCGGACGACAGCGGTCTGGCGATTGGGCACACCACGTCCGGCTCCGAGGAGTTGGCGAAGAAGGTTCCAAAAGCTCGGATCGTGTCGGCGTTCAACACGCTGCCGAGCGAGGTGCTTTTCAGCGTGTCCGCGGGCGACGCTGGCGAGGCGAAGCCAAGCGTGGTCTATTGTTCGGACGATGCACGGGCGAAGAAAGTCGCGGCGCAGTTGATAAGCGATGCTGGCTTCGAGCCCGTCGATGCAGGTCCGCTTCGGATCTCGCGATACACGGAGCCGTTCGCGTTGCTCATGGGACAGCTCGCGTACGAGGGTGATCGTGGACCCGCCGTCGCGTATCGGATGGAATGGTTCGAGGAACGCAAGGAGCCCGAATGAAGCGTATTGGTTTCGCTGGGATCGCTGTTTTGTCCAGTCTCTTCGCCACCGCCGTCTACGGGCAGGAGCACGAGCATCAGGTGTCCGCGGAGAGCGAAAAGTTGGGCACCGTTCACTTCGCAACTTCGTGCAGTCCCACCGTCGCACCGCAGCTCGATCGCGCTGTGGCACTGCTTCACTCCTTCGAATTCGGCGCGTCGATCGGGGAGTTCAATGAAGTTCTCGCCGTCGACTCCGCCTGTGCGATGGCTTACTGGGGGATTGCACTCAGTCGGTGGAGCAATCCCATGGCTGCCGGAAACCGGTCGGTGGCGCAGCTTCAGCAGGGCCAGCAAGCCGTCGATGCAGCGACGCGACTCGGCACCCACGCCACCGAGCGCGAGCGCGGCTACATCAATGCGGTGAGGCAGTTATACGATGACTTTGAGCACAAGGATCAGCGCAGTCGCGTGGTCGCTTACTCACAGGCAATGAATGAGCTGTCGATGCGGCAACCTGCGGACACCGAGGCGCTCATATTCTACGCGATCTCGCTCGTCGCCTCGGCCCCACCCACGGATAAGACATACGCCAATCAGCTCAAGGCAGGAAGCATTCTCGAGTCGTTATGGGCGAAGCAGCCGAATCATCCCGGACTCGCGCACTACATCATCCACACCTACGACTCTCCCGCGCTCGCCCACAAGGCACGGGCAGCCGCGGAGCGATACGCGATGATCGCGCCGTCCGCCGCACACGCGCTCCACATGCCGTCGCATACGTTCACGCGTGTGGGGATGTGGGAAGAATCAGTCGACGCCAACAGTCGCTCGATCAAGGTTGCACTGAGCAGTGGCTCGATCGGGGAAGTATTGCACGCCTCGGACTACGCGATGTATGCGTACCTGCAGATGGGGAAGGAATCCGAAGCGAACGCAATTCTCGACGGACTGCCGGCGCTCGCGGCACGCTTCGATCCCAAAGCTATCACCGGTGCAGCTCCGGGCTCCGCCGGTATCTTTGCACTCGCTGCAATTCCGGCGCGCTGGGTACTCGAGCGGAGAGCGTGGGCAGAAGCCGCCGCGCTCGAACCGAGGAGAAGCGGCTATCCGTACACTGAGGCTATGACTTACTTCGCGCGCTCATTGGGCGCTTCGCACACAGGTGATCCCGCCAGGGCGAAGGCTGCGATCGATTCGTTGGCGTCAATTCAGCAACGATTGAGCGCGACGGGCGAATCGTATTGGGCGGAACAGGTGGCAATCCAACGTCTTATCGCTCAGGCGTGGCTCGACTTGGCCGATCATCGGGAGAACGACGCTTTGCAGACAATGCGCGAAGCCGTGACTCGCGAGGACGCGACCGACAAGAGTGCGGTGACACCCGGACCTCTCGCGCCCGCTCGGGAGCTACTCGGCGATATGCTCATGGATCTCCATCACGCCGACGAGGCGCGAGCGGAGTATCGCGCGACGCTGTCGAAGGAGCCCAATCGGCGGCACTCTCTCCTGGCCCTGAGCGCGGCAACCACTCGCGCAGGCCACTGACATTGACGCTCTTTAAGGCCGCGTAGGATCCCACACCGCGACACCGACCCGCGAGTCTGCGGTTCCGTAGTACAGAAACCATCGGCCATTGAACGGCACCAATCCTTCGACGAAGGTCGTCCCCTCCTTGTACTGACCCGTGCGCTCGTAGTCTTCCGTTGGCTTGATGAACGGCTCATTCGTTCTGGCTAGAAGCTTGATCGGATTGTGCGCGTCGAAGAGAGCCTGACCGCCGGTGTAGGCGCGCTCGGGAATTCCCACCTCGCCGAATTTCCCACTGTTGCCGGCGTTGTAGATCAGGATGATTCCGCGAGGCGTAATGATTGCGGGTGGACCCGCCTCGACCAGCCACGAGTCGAAGTATCCAGCGCGCGGCGACAAAACCTTCAACGGCTTTCCACCGTTATCCGCGAGCGGAGTCCAGTCGATCAGATTGTCAGACGTCGCGACGAGGATGTCGGGGACGTTGAAGTACATCCAGTATTTTCCGTTGACTTTCGTCGCGACGAGCCTGTTGCCAACGACTCTCGTGACGATCGCGCCGGATTTCGTTTCCGTCTTCAGATACTTGCCACTGTCTGCATTCGCGAACGCAGGCCCATGTTTTTTCCAGTGCACGAGATCCATGGACGTCGCAATTGCGAGCCGCGGCACATCACGATTCCACTGAGTGTAGGTCATCACGTAGTTGCCATCTTCCGTCTCGACCACCCGCGGATCTTCTACTCCGCCGGTCCACTCGTACCGCGCCTGAAAATCCTTATCAGGGTAAAGCACCGGCGTCGATCTGCGCGTGAAATGCAATCCATCACTACTCTGGGCCATTCCGATCCGCGATGTGTGGAAGCCGATCTCGCGCTTGCCTGTGACGTCTTCGGCGCGATAGAGGACGTAGACCCTTCCCTCTCTGACCACGGCCGCGGGATTGAAAGTCGCAAGCTCTTCCCATTGGACAACGCTGTCCGTCATTGGTGACAGAAAGCTGCTCGATGTGCTGGGCGTGATGATCGGGTTGACCTGAGAAGGCTTCACGAATGGCCCGAAGGTCCAATCCTGCGCCGACGCGATCTCCGTGCGCAGCACAAGCGTCAGAAGCAGAGACAGCAGCATGACGATTCGCGTTCGCCCCATCGTGGAAATCTGCGAATCGACGTCGCTGAGCGTTAGAAGCTCACCAACGGCTACCGCTACTTATTGAGAAACTGCAGCACCGCGTCCAGGTCGAATGGCTTGGCGATGAAAGGGCGACCGGTGGAAGACAGAAATGCCTGGAGGTCCGCGCTCACGATATCGCCGGTGAGAAACACAACCTTGCGAGCCAGCCTTGGCTGCTCCTTCTGCCATTGCTCGAAAACGTTCTTCCCCGAAATATCCGGCATCCTGATGTCCAGGAAGATCGTGTCGAACGGTTGCTTGCTCGCCGCTGCGAGCGCGCCTGTTCCGCTATTCACGGTAACTACGGTGTGACCAGCCTTCTCCAGAAAGCGTGACAGCGCCTCTCGAATCGGCGCTTCGTCATCCGCCAGGAGAATGCTGAGCGATTGCGCAGGCGCCGCAACCGGCAGCGAAACGGGAGTCTTCGCGTTCGACGGTGGAGCGACATGCGGCAAATCCACGCAGAATTTCGCGCCACCACCGGGTATGTTCTCTGCCCAGATTCGACCACCGTGCTCACTGATGATGCCGAGCGATATCGAGAGACCGAGACCGGTGCCGTGCCCGACGGGTTTGGTCGTGTAAAATGGATTGAAGATCCGCTCGAGTCCGTCGGCGGGCAGGCCTGGACCAGTATCCTCGATCTCAATGCGAATCGTCCCGCGGTCCTGACGTGTTCGTACCGTGAGTCGGTGATGCGCTCGATCGACGCTCGCCATCGCCTGCTCCGCGTTGGTCACCAGATTCAGCATCACCTGCTGTACCTGATATGAATCCGCCATCGTGCTCGGGGGCGGGTCCGCGTAGGCGCGCTCGATCTGGATGCCACGGACGCTCAGGTCGTAGCTGCGCAGCTCGAGGGTATTCTCGATCACCTGATTTATGTCAGCGTACGTCTTCTCGGCCTTATGTTGACGCGCAAAGGTCAGCAGGTTATGAACGATGCGCGCGGCGCGGCGCGACTCGCTCGCAATGACTTCAGTCGCGTGTTGATCATCAGCATTGAGATTGCCATCAGAGAGCATGAGCTGAGCAAACGCTGTGATACTCGCGAGGGGATTGTTCAATTCGTGAGCGACACCGCTGACCAGTTGCCCGATGGCGCCCATCTTTTCCGATTGAACTAGCTGCTGTTGCAGAGTTTTTTCTTCGGTCGCGTCGCGAATGAGGCACAATACCTCTCGGCTTCGCTGCGGACAGGAATAGGTGATCGTGATGTGGCGGCGCTCGCCGTCCTTTCGCACGACGACAGACTCGAACTGACCCGGTTGTCCGGACAGGGCTTTGCGGAATTCCAGAACCGCGCGCGGCAGCTCGGTTAACGGGAGCAGCGGGCCGAAGAAGCGGCCGGTCAACTCTTCACGGGTGTAGCCCGAGATGCGCTCGCCGGCGTCGTTGACACTGGTGAAGCGGCCCAGCGAATCAAAGGTCATGATCGCATCGCTGGCGTCCTCGAAGAGGTGACGATACCGCGACTCCGATTTTGCGAGCTCCTGATGGGCGCGACGCACGTCCGTAACGTCGCGGAGCGTAAGGATAGTTCCAATCGAGCCGTCCGGTGAGTAAAGCGGCGCGGCGCCGACGCTCACACTGCATTCGTCGCGGCCGGCAACCTCTGCCTCGTACACCTGCGGCAGTCCATCGCGCGCCGCGCTTTGGCCGAATCGGATCGTCTCACCGCTCTCGCGCGCGAACAGATTCAAGAGCTGCTGGCCGATGAGCATGGGCCGCTCACGTCCAAACAGCGCGGCGGCAGAGTGGTTTGCGTAAGTGATTCGGTCGTTTACATCCGTTGTCAGAACACCGTCGCCGAGAGCGTCGAGGAGGAAACCCTCCTCGAAGGCGCCGGAGGGGTTTTGCGCGTCAGCGAGCGTACCCGGTTTGAAGAGCCTTAGCATGTTGCCTCAAGCCAACCGAGTAATGTATTTGCCCCTCACCGAGTGCCTGTACGGAGCGCGCGAGGGTCAACGTATCGGTCGAGCGGGAAGCGCTCGCTTTCGATGATCTGACACGCCATGGCCGCGGCGAACAGCCGCAACGCATCCTCGGCGCGCGCGACGACCGCATTCTTCAGCGAGTTGGCCGTTTCGCTTCGATTGAGCGCGAGGCGGGACATGTCGAGATGCTTCTCCTCTGCGGTCCGTCCCCCGGAAGACTCTTCGCCCTTCGCGTGCTCAGTCCACCACCGGAGCGTGGCTGGTCCGCCATCGAGCTCCGGATGACCCAGCACGCCGGGCAGCACCGTCGTCGACACGACCGCGTAGATCGTCATCTCGATCGCGCTCTGACTGGCGAAGTGCTCCCAGTAGTCGATGTCGTCGTAGGTGGCGGTCATGAACAGTTGGTGGTAGAGCGCGATGATCGGCTCGGGAAAAGGCGGCTCGGGGAACGCGCCCGGGGAATAATTGTCGGGGTCCTTGGTGAGCGCCTCGATTACTTCGCGAGTCATTCGCTCGAGCTCGGCCGCCGAGAATCGGCTGAGATAATCGCGCAAATCCCAGTACAGCGCCTGATGATCGACGCCGAAGACATCGAGCTTGGTCCGCCAGATCTGGTTGTGGGTCTGCTCCTCGTGGAGCTGCTCCGCGAGATTCTTGATGAAAGAGCTGTGAAGGACGTGATCGACTTTGGCGACGCTTCGAATCAGTGCGCGATTGAAGCCGACGACACAGGGATAAAAGCTCGAGATGAAGGCCACATAACGCCTACGATCGAGGCGTCGCGATCTGAGCAGCGTTGCGAACTCGCAGTCGTTCATTTGAGACGAGTAGCGGCGGGCAACTTCGACGACGAAATCGCCGACGCGCTGGCGAGAATCGAGCGGCGCACGGGGGTGGAGCGGTAGGACGTTTGCCATGGCTCGGACTGGGGAAAAGAAACGGCAGCAACTGGTATCAATTGACTCATCGCGGGGCGCCCCAGTAACAGATGAGCTGGCGGTCGTCGCTGCCCCGAAGAAAGACCGATGTCTCGGGGCGTCGCGCTCGGATACGCTGAGGGTTCCGAGTCGTCTTAGCTGAGAGGAAGTCAACGACGCTCCCTTACCCCTTTCGCGAGCGCTATTCGCCGCATGTCGGCCCCAGTCCGCGCCGCTGAGCGCACCGAGCCCAACCCACAGACCCCCGGCGTCGCGCTCGTGCGCGTTGATATCGCGCGCGAAGCGCGGGTTCTCGTCATCGACGACCATCAGGCGAATATCGAGGCGCTCAAACGCATCATGCGGAGTGCCGGATTCGTGTCCGTGAACAGCACCACTGATCCCGTGGCTGGGGTCGTGCTCGTTCAGACGTGGAATCCCGATGTCGTGCTGCTCGACCTGCACATGCCCGGACTCGATGGATTCGGCGTGCTCGACGCAATTCGGCCGCAGCTCGTTGACGGCGGGTATCTGCCTGTACTGATGCTCACCGCCGATTCCAGCGACGAGACAAAGCGGCGCGCGCTTGCCGGTGGCGTCAAGGACTTTCTCACCAAGCCGTTCGACGCCAACGAAGTAGTACTCCGCGTCGAAAACCTTCTCGAGACGCGCTCTCTGTACACTACCGTTCGTAGGCAAAACGAGCTGCTGGAGCAGCGGGTTGCCGAGCGTACTCGCGAGCTCGAGGAGGCCCAGGTGGAGATCTTACAGCGCCTCGCCGCGGCGGCCGAGTTTCGCGACGACGACACTGGCGAGCACACTCAGAGAGTCGGGCATCTCTCTGCTCTTCTTGCCATTGAAATTGGTCTGTCAGCGGCGCAGACAGAGTTGATTCGACGAGCAGCGACGTTGCACGATGTCGGCAAAATCGGCATTCCGGATTCGATCCTGCTCAAGCCGGGACGGCTGACGAACCGAGAGCGCACAGTGATGCGAAAACATGCATTGATCGGAGCAGCGATGCTGGCTGGTGGCCGGTCGGAGCTAGTCCAGACGGCGGAGCGTATTGCGCGCAGCCATCACGAACGATGGGACGGAAAAGGATACCCCGACAAGAATTCGGGTGAGTGTATTCCGATAGCGGCGCGCATTGTGGCGGTCGCCGATTTTTTTGATGCGTTAAGCCACAGACGGCCGTATCGCCCAGCGTGGTCGGTCGATAGGACGGTCGCGAAGATCGTTAAGGAACGCGGATACCACTTTGATCCCAAGGTTGTCGACGCCCTGGTCGCACTTCAGCGCGAGGGGATCGAATAGTCAGGTAAACCAACCTGTCGACATATTTGAGTATCTCCAACAAGTCGACTATGAAAATCGATCGCCGTGGTTTCCTGGTAGCATCATCCTCCGCACTGGTGTTCGGCAAAACCAAGTCCGCTCCTGCCTCGCATCAGCAGCGGACCGAAAGTCCGGAGCCGCCCGCCATCGGCTATAACCTCCAGGGCAGCCAAGTAGCGGTCTACACAACGGCCGACAAAACGAGCTACCGTCTTTCCCGCACCGACACGCTGACCTTCAAGCCGATGGGTCAACCGCTCGAAACCCAGATCTGCGTCTTTGTCGATCCATCGAAAAGATTTCAAACGATGCTCGGTGTCGGTGGAGCACTCACGGATGCGTCGGCCGAGACGTTTGCAAAACTCCCCGCCGCAAAACAGCGGGAGATTCTTGACGCTTACTTCGATCCGAGCAAGGGCATCGGCTACACGGTCGCGCGAACGAACATCCATAGTTGCGATTTCTCGTCAGCGAGCTACACCTATGTCGACGAAGGCGACAAGGATCTCAGATCGTTCGGTGTCGCGCACGACAAGCAATACCGAATCCCGTTCATCAAGCAGGCGCAGGCGACTGCGGGCGGAAAGCTCACTCTCTTCGCCAGCCCGTGGAGTCCGCCGGCATTTATGAAAACCAACAACGACATGCTGCACGGCGGAAAGCTGAAGCCGGAGTTCTACCAGTCGTGGGCGAACTACTACACCAGGTTCATCAAGGCCTACGAGCGCGAAGGAATTCCAGTCTGGGGCATCAGCGTGCAGAACGAACCGATGGCGACGCAGCGCTGGGAGTCGTGCATCTATACCGCCGAAGATGAGTGCGACTTCCTGAAGAACTATCTGGGCCCCACGATGCAAAGGGCCGGACTCGGCGACAAGAAAATCATCGCCTGGGACCACAATCGCGATCTCATCTACCAGAGGGCCAGTACGATTTTGGCCGATCCGAAAGCGGCGCGATACGTGTGGGGCATCGGTTATCACTGGTACGAGCCGTGGAGCGGTGGCGACCAGATGTTCGAGAATGTCCGCCTCGTGCACGAAAGCTTCCCCGACAAGAAGCTGTTCTTCACGGAAGGCTGCGCCGACTCGTTCAAGGCAGAGGAACTTCACGACTGGAGATTGGGCGAGATGTACGGACGCTCGATGATCAACGATTTCAACGACGGTGCGGTTGGCTGGACGGATTGGAACGTGTTGCTGGACGAGCGAGGCGGCCCAAATCACGTCGGGAACTTCTGCTTCGCGCCGGTGCACGCGGATACGAAGACGGGCGAGCTGATCTACACCAACTCGTACCACTACATCGGCCACATCTCGAAGTTTGCGCGTCCGGGTGCGCGGCGAATCGCGGCCTCACCCAGTCGGAGCGCGTTGCTTTCGACGGCGTTCGTGAATCCAGATGGAAGAGTCGCGGCGGTCGTGATGAACAGGGGTGACCAGAAGGTCGACTACTTTCTTTGGGTGGGTGGGAACGCGGCGGCCGTCAGTAGCTTGCCGCATTCGATTCAGACGCTCGTCTTCTAGGTAAACGCAAGGTCAAAGTATGACTACCGGCCTGGGGTTTTAGCTGCAAAATATGACTACCGGCCGGGGGCTCACGGCGTGCCGGCCCAGGGCCGCGCGCGGGCTCTCCCTCAGTGCTCAGGAGCGGAAGGGGAATGGGGAGATTTCTTTCTGTGTGTGCGACACGATTCTACCATAGAACCGACGTACCTTCGAGAACCGACGTACCTTCGCCTTACTTTCTGGTGCCCCCTTTGCCAGTGCGCGCGCAGGAACAGCCAGCGCGGAGCCACCGGCCGGCACGCCATCAGCCCTCGGCCGGTAGTTTTTATTTTGCAGTTAAAACCAGCCCGGTAATCGCATTTGCAGTTCCCGATGATGACCCGGTTCCGTCAGCCGCTGGCACGGTCGCGTAATTTTCGCGCATGCGCCTAACCCCGTTTCTGCTCTTCGCGCTCGTTGCACCAGTTGCACGCGCGCAGAATCCCGACACTGCCCGTCACTCGCTCCCAGGCGTGACGATTACCGCCGACCGAATCCCCAGCGATCTGGGCACCAGCACGGCGCCCGTGACGCGGGTATCCGCCGAGGATTTGCGCAGGCAACCGGTTCAGCATTTGACCGATGGATTGCGGAGCCTCCCAGGGTTGGTGGTGCTCGATGCGGCTGCGATGGGAGAGCAGCCGCGGCTCGTCATCCGCGGATTCTACGGCGGCGGGGAGACGGATTACGCAGCAGTGCTGATCGATGGAGTGCCAATCACCACTCTCGCGACGGGTCTCGCGAATTGGGACATCATTCCGATCACGGCCGTGCGCGCGATCGAAGTGGTTCGCGGCAGCTCGTCGGCGTTGTACGGAGACGCGGCGCTTGGTGGAGTGATCAACATCCTTACGGTAGCGGACATTCCTTCACGACCGAGTTGGCGTTTCGCCGCTGGCGAGTACGGAACGGTCGACGGCAGCGGCGCCTGGAGCGGCGCCAACGGCGACAGACGCGCTTCGCTCTTTGGTGGATATCGTCGCACGAACGGATTCAGAGGGCACGAGCGAGGTGACGCGACGTCGATTGGTGGATCTCTCGATCTCTACCGCTCAGCGCGCGTAACGCTCTCGCTCTCCGCGCTCGATCACTCGAGGGATTATGATGATCCGGGACCAGTTCCCGAATCGCTACTGGGTGATCCTCGCGCCAGCCTGCCGTTCTATCACTTCGACAAAAACGCCGAACAGCTCCGACGCGTGTCGCTCCGCGGCACGGCCAGAATCGGCGATCTCTCCAGCTTCTCCGGATACCTGACGGGCGAAAGTTTCAGCGGAGATGTCGTCCGGACACTGCAGCTTGCACCCGATTTCGCCGACACCAAGTCTCGCGCGACAAGAGCGCGCAGGCTCATCGGCTCGGCGCAAATGTCCGGGGAGTTACCGCGAATGCCGTGGCCGCAGCGACTCGTGTTCGGCACGGACGTCTCTCTTGGGACTCTCAACTCCGCGTATCGACCGTTGCTGTTCGGTGATGCGAGTGCGTATGCTGTGCCCGCAGTAAATGCTGGCGACATCGATGCGAGCGGTGCGGGAGGTCGCGATTCGTTCGCGGCGTTCGCCCACTGGGAGAACATCGTGACCTCGCGACTTCGTTTGGTCGCCGGCGGACGAATGGACTGGATGATCGACACGTATCGCGCCGATGTGCCGTCGGGTCTTACGCGCTTCCACTCCAATCCAAAAGCGTTCAGTCCCAAGCTCGGCGTGAATTTCAGCTACCTCGAGAACGCTTCGCAAAGCGGTCACGTCTACGCGTCGTTCACCCAGTCGTTCAAGGCGCCGACGCTCGACCAGCTCTTCGATCAGCGACCACTTCCGATTCCGTTCCCGCCATACTCGACGACAATCTCCAATCCGAATCTGCGACCGCAACACGGTTCAGCGTTCGAAGCGGGAATCGATCATCGGAGTGCCTTCGCCGAGGGGCGCAATCTCGACTTCACACTCGCCGCGCATCAGGAGCAAATGAGAGATGAGCTCGATTTCGACCTCGGCCTTTTTCGCTACGTCAACGTCGGCCGAAGTCGGCACCGAGGATTGGAGTTGGGCATCCGCGCCGATGCCGCGGCTGGCACTAGTGTGTTCGCGAGCGCTACCCGTCAGCAGGTCGTAGCGCTGAACGGAGACAATTCCGGGAAACAGCTCAAAGCAGTACCGCGCCAAATACTCTCTGCCGGCATTACAAGCGGGCCTCCGAGCTTGCAGGGAAGCGTCACCGTTTCGGACATTCGCGGAACGTACCTCGATGATGCGAACGCGCGCCGGCTTCCAGCTTACAGTCGGCTCGACACACGTCTCTCGAGCAGCATTGCATCACTACGGCTTTTTGTCGACGTGCTCAATCTGCTCGATCGAAAACTCGTTTCGACCGGATTCCCCGATGCGTCCGGGGCTGATGTCGCCTACTACTACCCGACTGCACGGCGCACTCTACAGGTCGGTATCGGTTCCACCTGGTAAATCGCGGAAATTGCCAAGCCCAGTGACTCAGTGCTGCGGCGCGGCGTGTTGGTAGTTGATAATGATTACGAGGTCTTCGGCGCCGAGCTGTCGGAGCCCGTGAGAGCTGCCCGCGCGAGTCAGGATCGCCGTACCTGGGCCGACGATTCGTTGCACGCCGTCCAAGGTGAGCTCGCCTCGTCCCGACACTACGTAATAGATCTCATCCACGTCGTTGCGGTGGTAGCCGATCGCCGATCCGGGATGGAGCGCCCGCTTGCGAAAGACGAGCGCTACCTGATTTTCATTCGCAAAGAATGGATACGCAGTGGTTTCGCCGCCGCCATTATGTGGACCCGGCTCCCGAACGGCAATGAGGGAGTCGTGCTGGATCAACGCGTGTATCGGCGACCGATGTGCGGTTGTGGCGCGAGAGCACGCGAATATAGAGACAGCCGCCGGCAAGCCGAGCAAGAGATGCGGTTTCATTCGTACTGTATCTCGTATTCAACAGATACGCGCCCGATCTTCGACACCTCATGCGAGGTGAGCTTGAGCTTCGCTCGCGGTGCCGGCGATGGGAGGATCGGAATGCCGCCACCCAGCAAAATCGGCATGATCGCGACCTCGATAGTGTCGACGCCTCGCACCTCGAGAAGACTCCGAAAGAGCGAGCCGCCACCGAATAGCCAGATGTCCTTGCCCGGTTCCTCGCGAAGCGCGTTCAGGAATTTCTCGGAGGGCTCGGAGATGATCGACACCTCCGGGTGATTCTCCGGCCTTAGCGTTCGCGAGAAGACGATTACTCTCTTCCCCGGGATCGCGCCGCTGCCCTGCTGCTTCACCATGGTCTGCAGCGTGCCGCGACCCATCAGGAAAGTGTCGAACTGGTTGAAGAGCGCATCGAAGTCAACCTCCGGATCGTGCGGAATCCAATCGAACTCACCATGGGGACCAGCGATGTAGCCATCGAGACTGGCAGCCACTTGATATCGGATTCGTCGCGCCATAGTCGACTTCACTTCAGGATGCTTTTTCTCATAAGTTCCGGAACCTCACGCAAACGGGACTTGGGATCGCGATGCGCTGGCGAGTCGGCGTCAACCTGCCAGTCTTCTCATCGCGACTGAACACGACAATGGAATTGGAGACCTGATTCGCTGCGAGCAGCCACCGCTCCGTTGGATCGAGGCTGAAATTTCGAGGCGTGTCGCCTTCCGTAGAGACGACTTCCTCAAGTGCTAGCGCTCCGGTCGATTTAGCGACAGAAAAAACCGCGATGCTGTTGTGTCCGCGGTTCGAGACATAAACCGTTCGTCCTGATCGCGAGATGTGAATGTCGGCCGTGTCGTTCTTTCCTTTCCACCCGGCCGGAAGCGTCGAATGATTGTCGATCAGCGTCAGTCTCCCACGTACCGGATCGAAGCGTAATGTCGATACAGTCGAAGCGAGCTCGTTCGCTACGTACACGAGTGGCAGCGCTGGATGGAAGACGATGTGCCGCGGACCCGAGCCGGGACGCATCACTGCTTCGCCGCCGTTGACGCGGGTGAGCGACTTCTTACCAACATCGAGACGGTAGACGAAGACTCGGTCAGCGCCAAGATCCGCGGCGAGGGCGAAACGATTTAAAGGATCGGCCAGGATGCAGTGAGCGTGAGCAGCAGCTTGGCGATCGGCGACCGGCCCGCTTCCCGTGTGGTGGATTACCTCAGTCGCTTGCGCGAGCGATCCGTCGCTCCGAACGGGAAGAACCGCGACACTTCCGGCGTCGTAGTCAGCCACGAGAACGAGTCGCCCGCTGTGATCCAAGCTCATGTAGCACGGCCCGGCGCCTCCCGACGATTGCGAATTGCGGTGCGTTAACGCGCCGGTCTCGTTCGCGATGGAGAAAGAGCTCACTCCGCCCCCGGGAGCCCCATTGAACTTCTCCACTTCATTCACCGCGTAGAGCACCCGGCCCTTTGGATGGATTGCTAGATACGACGGGTTCGGCCCGACATCTACCGTGCCGATTTGCCTCAGTTGTCCGGAGCGCGTATCCATGCGAACGATGTAGACGCCCGCGCTCGGCGTTCCCACGGTGTAGGTCCCGACATACAGGAGCTGGCTACCGGACTCGGCGGGCCACGCGGTTTTCCACGCGTCACGAGAGAGCGCAAGAATTCCAGCGGCCGACGCGGCGAGAAATTCCCGACGAGTGAGGTTGTTCTGGTCAGTCATGCGCGGCTCATCTCGATCTTGATCCTCATGGAGCGTCCTTTCGTCGATTTATGGTTTTCCATCGGCGTACCAACCAAGAGTCATAGTGATTGGAATGCGGCGTGCAGTTCGACGGTCCGCAAAACTTACTGCGGGAGTCAAAAGTATGGCTGAAGCGCGAGGAAGCGGCGATAAGCGGGGTGTGCGGCGTCATCAGGTCGAGATCTCGACGAGTAGTGGATAATGGTCGGATGCTGTTCGTACTGCCTCCGGCATCCGCCGAACTTCGCACGCCATAAAACGTGAAGCGTACTCGGCCGGCGTGAAAACGTAGTCCAATCTCACGTGCGGGTCCCAAACTGGAAATGTGTATCCCGGATCTTTTTCGTGATCCGCATACAGGGCCCGCCACGCATCGATATAGCCGTGCGACTGCATCATTTCGATAGTGGTACGCGCGATGTCGCGCCCGCTCAGCCACACCATTCCGCGGATCCACGCCGGCATGTGCGATGAATCGAGCTTCTCACCTGGGGCCAGCGCGTTGAAATCACCCGCCAGAATGTGAAACGCAAATGCTTGCTCCTCTCGTTTCAGTTGCTCCTGGATTCCGTCGAGCAAGCCGCGAAGCTCGCGCGCGCGCTGGCGCTCCGTCCAGTTGGAGAACCACGCCCGAAGGTGCAACACGAAGAGCCGCGGAAATCCATCAGCAAGTGCAACCTCGAGCAGCGCGTGGCGGGTTCGTGGCGGATGCCGCCATCCGTGGTTGATCACCGGCACGTTGCTGAGAAAGCCAGTCGAGTGGGATTGTCGGGAACCAAAAAAGCGAAATCCCGCCAGGCTGGCGATGCGCTTGACCACTGCGGGGTTCCGTGCTTCCTGCAGCGCCACGACGTCTGGTCTCGCCGCGCCGATCACCTCGGCGATTTCTTCGGCGCGCCCCACTCCGCCTTCGCGAATGTTGTAGGTGAGCAGCCGCAATGCTATTTGCTTTTTTTCAGTAGCACGAGGTACGGCTGGTTCATTGCAATGTCCCGAATGTATTGCACGAGCGATGTCGTCGCCTGGAGATTCACGGAACGACCCGCTATCGCGCAGAGACGATCCCGGAGCGGGCCGAGGGTGGTGGACGCGAAGGGATGCTGCTCGCTGAGCGGGACCGAATGGACACCCGGAATGTGAAATTCCCGAAACAGCATGACCATGTCACCGCCCACGAATGTTACATCGAGATCGCTGGTCCCTGGACCTTCGCCGTCAAAAGGCTCGGATGAAAGCCACTTGTGCCCAGTGACTGCGCTCCCGCGAAGAATGACGTCGACGCCGTCAGGAGTTGCTTCGCTCAACACGCGCACGAACTCGTTGAACCGTTCCGCGTTTCCGCGAAACGCGAGCCGGATGACGCGCTCGCGAATCTGATTTTGACTTTCAGAATCGGACGCATCCGTGGGCATTTCATCAGACATGAGCGAGAGAGAAAGCAAGAAGCGCCGCAACGCGCCCGCTGACCGCTCCTCAGAGCTTACGGGCCTTAAAGATCGCCACCGCTCCTGTTTCGAATAACCCTCGGCAGCACTAACCAGAACAACAGGAAAACGCAAAGGAGAACAAGCGCTATCGCGCCGGCGGCGGGGCCGGAGTCAACAGTGAGTCGCGCCACTATGTAGACGTCCAGGCAGATTCCAACAGCTAAGGGAGCCATGCTCGCCATCAGGAGTCGTGACGAGATTGAGATGAATCGGACAGAAACTGTGCGCGGCTCGGTCTGACGATGCAGCGCGGCCGGAGCCATCACCAGCACGATCGCGATCGTCACGAGAACTATGGCCGCGAGATGCAGCACCCGCTCGCCCGGCGACAACAGCCTCCTGAACTCGGTGCTGAAGACCGAGATGAGCTGAAATCCAAAGAGGGCCTGCATTCCCGGAACGACCGTCCGACATTCCTCGAGGACGTGTGAAGTCACGTCATTGAGGGAGAGTCTCTGGATTTCGTCGTTCTCGCTCACCCGTGTTTGAAAAACTGGACAGCCTTCTCGTGCTTCTTGGCTGCAGCCAGCGTTTTGAACGTGCCCAGGTTGCGACGCTTTCCGGTCTTTCGATCCTTTTTCTTCGAGTAAAGTCGGTACTCGCCGGATTTTAGTTTTCGAATCATTCTTTCCCTGCCTGAAGTCTCATCTCTCCAGCCGCGAGAGTCCGCACAGTCTCGGCAAGTGCACGAACCCTGGATGCGTCTCTCGAGGCATTCGCATCAATCTGCAACTGCGCGACCAGCGCGCTCAATTCCGTCTGACGGCTACTCGGGTTGCTTTCTGCTACAGCGAGCGCCTGACGGAGCGCCGAGATCCTGGCGGCTGGAAGTCCGTTGGAGCGCTCGAGCTGATCGATGTAAGCGCCGGCAAGCGCGACCGTCGCCGGCCACACGAACTTCTGCTGACCCTGAACGTTGTAATATGCGAAGCGAACCGACTTCGCCGCATCGATCTCGTTCTGCGATATGAACGCACTGGGCGCCAGCTCAAACACGTCGAGCCCGCGCGTAATCTCGGAGCTGACGATCACGCCGTTGTACCAGTACGCCGACCACGAGCCGCTCAACTTGAGTGCGGCGCTGTCGACCGGGCCGCGATCGAAATACGCGATCTCATGAGGATGCGCGGCGTCGGTCCAGTCGAACACCGAGATACCGCCCTGATACCAGGCCTGGACCATCACGTCGCGGCCAGGGATCGGGATGAGCGAGCCGTTGTGCGCAACGCAATTCTCCGTGCGCGTCTGTGGCGCGGGAAGCTTGTAGTAACTCTGGAAATTCATCGCGCTCCCCGCAAGCGTGAAGATCGCGTCAGCACCCCACTCGCGTGGATCCGTTGCCCGACACTTCGGCTGCACACCGCCGCCCCATTCGTCGGAGAACAAAATCTTCGTTCCGTCGTTGTTGAACGTCGCCGAATGCCAGTAGGAGAAATTGGAATCCGCCGCGGCACTGAGACGAACCGGATGTGCGGGATCGCTGATGTCGAGCAGCAATCCGTAACCGCCGCAAGCACCGCCGGCTCTACCAATGGCCGGATAGAGCGTGATGTCGTGGCACTGACTCGGACCCGGCTGCGGACCGGATTTGGCCGATGGGTCCTCACCAATCAGCTTCGCGACGATCGCCGGAAGCTCGCGCCGCAGTGTCGCGCTGTCGGCGGCGGTTGGCGCGCCGGTGCCGCCTCGCGCCTGGACGATCATCTTGAGCTGGTCGGCGACGAAATTGTCGGGCGCGACCTGCTCTTCCCCGAAGATCACCGCTGTGAAAGCGCCGCGCGCCTTCGCCGCTTCAATCATTTTCTTGTGCTCGGCCGCGTCCTGCGCTGTTTCACCGTGTTGCTTGGGCGCCGTGAGCCCCGTAAAAATTCTTGGTGATGCGATGATTGCCGCCTGCTCCGGATGAGCGAGTGGCACCTTGATGACTTCAATACGGAAAAGTGCGGAGTTGGGATCCTTGTCCGGCGAAGCATTCACGCAGCCCGGCAACTCGTTGGGCGAGCGCACACCGGCGGAGCCAGAGACGTACACGTAAACGTTCGCTGGATCTTTCGGATCCACGAGCAGGCTATGTGTATGTGAGCCGCGGCAGGTCTGAACGTTGGCGATGTTTTTCGGATTGTTGATATCGCTGATGTCGAAGATGCGAATGCCGCGCAGGCGCTCCCTGCTGACAGTGTCCTTCACACCCTGCGTGCCGCAGTCGAGTCTCGCGGCGAGATCCTCGCCCGAAACGAAAAGCAGATTCTGATACACCGAGACATCGCTCTGCGATGCCGGACACACGAATCCTTCTTTGAGGCTTGGTTGTTTCGGGTTGCTGATGTCCCAGACCTGGTAACCGTTAAAGCTTCCCTGGATCGCGTAGTTGCCCAGGAACGCCAGGTCGGAGTTGATGCCGCCGAGGAATTTTTCCGAGGGCTTTGTCTCCGAGAGCACTCGCAGATTCCACACAGCCTCGCCCGCGTCGAAGGCGCCAGCCCGCAATCCAACGCGAGGATCCGGCGTTGGCGGCAGAACCGAGAGCTTCGATGTCGGATTCCTCGACGGGTTGGTTATGACGCTCGAAGACGCGCATCCCACCGCGGTGAACACGATCAATGCGATCGCCGTTGGCAGGAGTGAATCCGCACACGAGCGTGAACGCGGGGCGACGTGATTGCTGAAGGTCATTTGGGAATCCTCTGGACGGGTCGATGCAAAGCTCCCAACAAAACTGGATGCGCGGCCTCCGTCTGCCTAGAGGGCTTAGCGCAGATGGACCTGAACGGCGCTCGCGCTACTGGTGATGCGCGGGACGTGGCCAGTCGAGCTCGCGCCAGACGAACAACAGGCCGGCCACTGTCACGGCTGCGACAGCCAAGTCGACGACTCTGGGCGCGGTGTGATACCAAAGAGCAAACGCGAAAGGGTAAAGAGTAAGGACAAGGCCGAGGAGCGCACCGACTTTCGATCGTCGGGCAAGGAGGATCCCGGTCGCAAATAACGCCGCAGCCGTTGACAATACCACCACAAACGCGACGGGATAAGCCAACCCATTCGGTGGTGACGCCCATCCGAGAACTGCACCGATAAGGCCGAAGACCAACATGACAGCGAAGATGATTCCACCGATCTTGAAGTACCAGACAATAACTCTCAGCAGCGCAGACGATGCGTGTCGCTGCACGCTTCCGTGAGGAGGCGGCGAGTTGGTCGCGATCGGATTAGCGCTCTCTAACACCATAGGTCACTCCGAGTGGCTGACATCTCAACATAGTCAATCAACACGCGTGTAGGTCAGCGCGAGATCCGGTTCCCAAGTCGCGCCATCGCGCAACATTTCGCCGCGACCAACAATCGTGCGCCCGTCGGGAGCGATCGTGCCAGTAAAACGCTGCGAAAAACCCGTAGCGTTCCGCCACCACTTCCACACGTTTTCCTGAAGACTAACTTCATAGCGCCGCGATACTCCTCGCTCGTCAAAGTACAGCATCGAGATTTCGCCGGTCGCATCGTCGCTGCCGAAGACAGCGATACCGCTTGGAATTTCGGGCTCGTCGATCTGAGAATGCATCACCAGGAACGCACCGCCCTCGATCCACGCAAATGAAGTGCGGCCGTGAAACGTCGTCCCCGGAACGAGCGGATGTGCACCGATCGTATTCCACGTTCCGACCAACACGCTCAGCGCTCTAAGCGCGGGGTTTGGCTTTGCTGCTTCGTTGATGGCCGAGTGATCCATAGGTCACGGACGTTCGGCTGAGCGGGAACGTTCAGCTCTCCGATATCCGGTTGCACTGGCGGCGCCAAGTGATTCGCGCTCCATGCGATCGAGCAATTGCTGCACCGTCACCGGATGCGCTGCTTCGTCTCGCTGCGCAAGGATCATCGTGCCCGCCGCTGTAATCCCGCCGAACAAAGCTGAATAAACAGAGTCATCCAAAACGAGGTGCCAAGGTACCAGACCGCCGCCTGAAAGAAGGTTCATGGTCTGGAGGAACGTCGGTACGAAAAGACCGGCAACGACCGCTCCACCAACTCCGCAGCGCAACCAGTTGATTTCCGAGAGGCGCTTTCCGCGATAGGCGACGCTAATGAAGGCAAAGAAAGCTGTGGCGACGACAGATCCGAACGTGCCCCAGGCCACGCCCCATGCCAGAGAGTTCCTGAGCGTGGCGCGGAGACGTGTGACCGTGTTTTCACCAGACATCAGAGCTCTCGGGTAGAGTTGAGGCGCCGCAATGTACTTTGTGCAATAAAGTAAGCCTCAACGGTCTAGCCGAGCGAGATTGAAACAACGACAAGGCCTGACAGGATTCCACCCGCACCTCTCACCGATTTCCCGTTCTCTAGGCCGGCGCCGGTCCTCCGCAGAACTGATCCAACCACGAGAGCGACGAGAAACGCCGGCACTCCAGCGAGAACGGGCCACAAGGGGAGCGAAAGCACCGCAACGCGCCAGAAATCGCTCGCACCCCAATGGCTGCGCACCGGTCCTACTATGGCGAGCGCGATTGCGCAGAGCTTGCCGTCCGAGCTTCGTGAAGCAGCATCCAGGAGGCGCCGAATCTATCGCGGAGCATCGCGAAGCGATTCGCGAAGAAGGTCTTCTCCATCTTCATGAAAATCTGCCCCCCTTCCGACAGGACCGCGTAAACTCGCTCGGCTTCCGCCTCGGTATCCAGCGTGAGCGTCAGGTACGCGCTGCGCATTGGCTCGCTTTTCGGAATGTCCGCGCCCATGACGACTGTATTACCAATTTCGATGCGGGCGTGGAGAATCGCGTTTGCCTGGTCAGCCGGTAAGTTCGCGGCGTTCGGTCCGTGGCCATGCTTCATCATCATCGTGATCTTGCCGTCGAGTTCCTGCTCGTAGAAGCGAAAAGCCTGCTCGCAGTTCCCAGCGTAATTGACATAGATGTCCAGTTTCATTGATTCCGCTCAGGGTTGACGGTTTGTCCAGCCGCTAGGCGAGCGGAGCGTGGTCATCGATGCCAGCGCGCCGCCCTAGCATCGCGCCCACAACCGCGCCAATGCCGACGAGTGCCGTGCTCACGATCGGCCCAACGGGACTCGAGAGAGTTCTGACTGCTACAGCAACGGCCGCAAGAAATCCGACCGCAGCACCAATCGACGTGGAGGTGAATTGCGACGGCGCGATCCACGCCCGCCGCCTCGCGATAGCGACGCTAGCCACGGCACCGATAAGGCCTCCCAGAATGCCGCCGATCGACAAGCCGGTCTGGCCAAGCGCGTGACCGAGAATGGAGCCGACCGCGCCACCCAATCCCGCCAGGAGACAACTCGTAACGAAGAGAAGCAGCGTCGGCATTCGTTAGCGCGGCGTGACTACCGGCCGCCTGCTTTCTCGAGGCGACCGCGCCTATGCGCGGTCACTGGACCTGAGCTCCTGGGCGAGTCCGATGAGAATTCCTTCGGGTCCGCGGATGTAGCAGAGCCGATATGACTGTTCGTACTGAACGATCTCGCCAACGAGCTGCGCGCCGCAGTTGCCGAGCCTCTCGAGCGTGTCGTCGAGGTCGTCGACAGCGAACATGACGCGCAGATAGCCGAGTGCGTTCACCGGGGCAGTTCGGTGATCGGCGATGACGGGCGGGGCGAGGAATCGCGAAAGCTCGAGCCGGCTGTGGCCGTCTGGCGTGACCATCATAGCGATCTCGACGCGCTGGTTTCCCAGTCCGGTGATGCGACCTGCCCATTCTCCTTCGATCATTGCTCGCCCTTCGAGCTTCAGGCCAAGCTCGGAGAAGAAGGAGATGGCGGTATCGAGGGATTCTACCACGATGCCCATGTTATCCATCCGCTTAACAGTCATTCCATCTCCTCTCGTGCGTGACCGTAACGTCCGGCATCTCCATGCACGTCGCGTGTAACGCCCAGGATCAGCAGCAGCAGGCACTCGGCCTGGCTTTACTGGTTTACAACCAAAGATCGCTCTACCGTTATCAGTCCGGGCTGTGAGTCACTCCTGCCCTTCACTCGTATGGTCGCCGCCCCTGCCTGGCCAAAACTGAGCTCCACAACGCGAGGATATGCTTTCAAATAATGGAGGCATACGCCCTCCCCTGTGACGACATCGTAGGGAGTGATCGTGGCAACAAGTCCATCGACCGTCACGTCAGCTCCAGCGGCTTGTACGCAGCTATCCCCGAATGTGGAGACCGTAACGCTGAAGGACTGACCGAGTGACGCTTCGGTGGGAGCATTGATGACTTGTGAAAGCGTTTGGCCAGCGTCGATAATTCCAATTACTCGTGCGGGCTCGACTGGTGAGGAGTGGCAGGCGATTGATAGAGCGGCCAGTGTGATTGGAAACTGACGAGGAATGCGCATATAGCCTCCGATTCCTTGCAAGGTACTTACATATTGTTCGCCTGGCTAACTGCCGAGTTCAGACTAGCAATCACTGTACAACCACTGCGTGAAATCCCATTCAAAAAAGGGTTGTCAGTTGCAACGTTTGTTAACGGTGCGGGCGGAGTCTATCGGCGAGGTCCGGGCTCGGCGTCTGGTCGAGGAGCAAGGTGGAGATACCAAACACCCTGGCCACACCAATAACCCCCTTTACCAACTCCGGAGAGCGCCGTATCGCCCAGGTCGTTCGCTGACCGCGTGAAATAAATAGGATCCCATTGTAATACTCGCCCGCGCCAGCCGTCGAACCTCACTTCCTGGACCCTAATGCGCTCACGCTGCGGTGCCCTTTCCCGCGCATAGGCGAGCAGTTCCTCAAAAGTGCGAGTACGAATGAATTTGTCCGAAGGCGCGAATTTCCCGACGGTGAGTACGAACCGGCCGTTAGGTGTAGCCGAAGCCTTTGCTAGCCCCGCTGAATCCGCGTTCGTGAACGCCTTGAACCACGCACTGATCGCGGAAATCCCCTTCGCGGCGCTGCAGCCGCGCGGCGCGCCCGTCGTGTCGCCGCGGATCTTCACGGGCGTTGACTGTTGCGCGGATGCGGATCCGATGAGGATGAGCTGAAAACCAACAGCGGCGCAGAAGATACGAACCATCATTCCCTCCATCACATTCTTCCGAATACGTCCAACACGCGAGAGGCGGTCAACCTTCGAGTAAGTCTCATCCAACAAAGTTGCCCGAAGTCCCAGCGTGCTTTGCGAACCTCGCCGCGCGCTGCTACGTGTCTTCATTTATTGTTTCTGAACCGATGAAGTTCCAGCGTCAAGCCACCCATTTTCACCCAGCGATCTTCGTTGACGGAATACCCGACAAACTGCTCACGGCTGTTATACCGGCCGCTGACAATGTTCACGCCGTATCCGCGGTGGTCTTGTACACCGAGCTGGACATACGGCATACGGCGGCCAGTTGGAACATCGGCTTGCAGTCCGACGCCGCCAGCAACGCGCCCCAGCAACTTGGGAGGAACCTGGACGTATACGTCCACTGCCACGGCGTCCTGCGTGGGTCCCTGCGCGCCGATACGAATGGCCGGTAGCGATCCGTTTTCAGATCGCCAACCATACGCGGCGTTCAGGAGGAGCGCCCCGAAATAAAACGGACCGGGATCGTCACCATTTTCATACGTCGGCCCGCGACCCAGTGCTGCGCTGGCTCCAAGGCTAAGTCCTGGAATTCACGTCAGGCCCATGTGAAATCATTGGCGCGCATGCGGTGGCTAGAAGCACTCCCGCGGCTGCTATGACAAGCTTGGTCTTATGCATGGCCCCTTTTGGTCGGCCTAACGCCCAAGTTCAGCTGCGAGCGACTCACCATAGCTGCGATCATATCTAATTCCTTAAAGCGGGCGCTCGTCTGCTGCAACGTTTGTTAGCTGGCTTTTTGAAGCGCCAAGATCTTTTTGCTGGCAGCCTGCGGGAAACTGACCAGGACGAACTGCTCCTTGTCGAAGAGATAGTCCTCGCCGCTTTCGTCTACTACTCGGACAAGGTTGTCTCTCGCCGCTCGAGCGTCTGGCAGGACCCTGTAAACTTTGCCGAGGATCAGCGACGCTTCGTTCCCATCGTTACTGACGCAGACCGCGAATTTCTTTGTCAGACGTTTCATAAGAGGTAACGCTTAATTTTGATGTCGCGCTTCCCGATACCATGTGCCTCGTACCAATGTAACTCAACGCGTCGAACGCGCCCGTTTGCCAATCGAACTGTGGCAACGCCCTTCAACTTCCGCCAGCGTCCCGGACCGTGGGCTTTGATCAGGAGTGCACGAACCCTGAGACTCGGGCCTTGTGCGATGACTACTGTTTGCTCAATCGGGCCTAGGAGTTCGAATTTCACCCGACATTTTCGTTGAACTTCAACTCGTCAGCAAGTCCAGCTAACGCCCAAGTTCAGCCGCGGGCGATTCTCCTCTGAACATACACAACCCAACGACTTGGGCGCGCCGTCTGCTGCAACGTTCGTTAGATGGCACACGAGAGCGTGATCACAGCGCTCCCGATGCAAGCAACCGAAAGAGCCTGTCGACACGTTCCCAGTAAGTCTCGCTTTCGGGCGTTCGGTGTGGACACTCCTCCTGAGCAAATTGAGCGCGACCACCACGCCTGAACTCAATGTGAGTAAGAATCACGTCGGCACAGATTGGGAGCAGGAGCCCTGTATCCGCTGGTATCCGCGGGGGCGCGTTGACCAATGACTCGATCACCGCGAGGCTCGAATCCAGCGTCGCTTTGGGCAGCCGAACGGTTCGCGATCGATTCTCGTTGCTCAATTGCCTGGTAGCCACCGGCTCACCGCCCTTTGACGAGATCCGGATCGTCTCAGTGATCCCGCTGAGCCCGCCCCCGCGACTGAGAATCGCTTCCACCGCAGAGTCCGGAGAAACGGAGGCCGAAGCGCAAGAAAGCACGCCGAGCCCAACGACTATTTGGCCTATTGTTCTTGAGACCATACCCGTGAGTGCCATCTAACGCCCAAGTTCAGCCTGCCAGCGCACGATTCAACATGCGCGATGGATTCTGCAGGACGCAAGATCTCTACGAGCGAGAAACCCAACGATTAACCAGCGCTCGTCTGTTGCAACTATCGTTAGGTAGATGGGCGCGCGATGGTTAAGCAATTAACACATCGGCCGGGATTCCTAATTCATCTCTGAGGCTGCGGACCTGACCAATTGAAAGTGCGCGCTTTCCATTCAGGAACTCCGACAAACGGCTTCTTCCACCGAGGATCTCTGCCAAGTCGCCTTGGGCCATGCCGCGCTGCTCGGACATGAATTGAACGATTTCTTGAGGCGTCGCATCAGGTAGCTCAGGAACGTTCTTACTTTCGTAGTCCTGTACCAGAATCGCCAGGACTTCTAATACGTCATAAGCGACGGAGCCTTCAGGATGCGGTTCTCGCAAAAGCTGCCGGATGACCTGCTGCGCATGATCGTATTCGTCCTCGGTACGAATCGGTCGCGTCGCATAGACAGCCGCCTTCTCGGCGAATGATTGCGTGTCCGCGTCCCTCGGTTGTTTAACGCGCTTGTTGCGATGTGAAGTAGCGGTACCAGGCATTTCTTCTCCTTTGTCCGACGAGACTGCTCGCTGCTAAGAGCCTAACAACCCTACTCTAGTGAGTCGATCATACTCGACATGCGTATAGACGCCCTCGATGAAAACCGTTCGCATCGAGTACACGATATTGACGACTAATCGATACTTGTTGCCGCCGATGTTGAACGCGGTCGTCTCGCCTCCCAGGAATGAGGCAGTTGGGAAGTCCTTTTTCAATGCGCTTGGGTTCTCGTAGCTCTTGGCTCTCATGAGTTTCCACCAGGCGCTGAGCGCTGATTGAGAATCCGGATAGAGGCGGGCGAACTCGTTGAGGGGCTTCCGAGAAATGACTCGCATTTCCTATGTTCCCAATATGGGAACATAGGAGTCACAAGTCAATGCCGTTCCAGCTATCTAACGCCCAAGTTCAGTTGCAAGCGATCGACTAAATGGGCGCCCAGAAGATCGCTTCTCGAAACATCTCGAGGAGTGACCACCTCTCTTCATT
>CADDZN010000003.1 GCA_902812375.1 bacterium
GACCTTGGACACGCTGAAAATGCAGAGTGCAGCAATCGTGCAGCAGGCAAATTAGCGAAGTATGCTAAACTGTTGAAAATACGCCGCGGAGAGGTGGCCGAGTGGCTTAAGGCGGCGGTTTGCTAAGGCTAAAAAGCGCTCTCCGCAAACGAAAGTAAAATCAACCAAATCCCTTTGCTAGCCGCTATTGACGCGGGTTTTTGATTGTTCCGGTCTCCTCGAATTTGCTCCAGTTTGCGCGATCTTTAGTGACAATTTGAGTGACAGTTGCACAATTTTTGGGCAGTAGGCTCGGACTGTCACTATGGTTGCCGCAACTGATGCAGTCGCGGCACTTACGCTCCGATGCGATTTCGCGCCGATGTCGTCGCTCGGAATACTCACAGATCGCACTCCACGCACTGATAGACCGCCGGTTTCAAAGCCTCGCGCACCAAGAACAAAAGCAACGGCGGATTTCGGACGCGGAAGAAATCGAATCCATAAGCTAACGTAATTTCAAGAACCTACAGAGCGACAGATGAGACGCAAGTCCCTAAAAAACACTCTTAATCGCGTTAACAGCACGCACCGGAGATGGGTAAGCCAGCATCCCCAATGTTGTTGCTGTACCAGCATCCAGCACCCAGACACATGTTCTGAAATGAAACTAGGACTCGCCCGGATGTTTATGAGTGCTGTCGCCTTTTGAGGGTCTTCGATAGGCGCTTCAGGATGCGATCGACGAGGTCTTGAGCGGTCTGAAGGTCGGGCTGCGCTCGATAAATTGAATGCAGCACTTCGGTTAAGACAATACGTTGAGAAGGTGTGAACTGTTCTAAGCCAGATCGTCTGGCGCGGCTGTCACGTGCGCGGACAAGCCGCTGTCTCAGCAGCTTGATCCTTCGTTCATAGCCAATCTGCTGATCCGCTGCGATTACCGAGCGCCTCGCCAGGCGCTCGATTTGCTGGATATCGCGATCAAGTTGTGCAGCCAGCTTTGAAGCCGCACTGTCGGCGAGGCTTGCCCGCGCAAACAGCTTGATCTTTTGCTCACAACCGACGAGACCAGTTTCAATGTGGCGAATCAGATTTCTGTGGATGGAAGTCGCGCGACATCTCTGAGCTATTTCTCTAGTGTGAGGAGCGAGGTGATTAATGAGGTCAAGATAAAAGGAATTCTGCTCGAAGTGATCCCGCCTGCCATTTGGCAGAATACGCGAGTCAATGACGTGAGTTTCGGCAACACACCAGGAGTTGAATCGCTCCTCCGGGAACAAGGGCGCAAGCAGGTCGTTGCTTCCGATCTGAATGTCTCCGACTCTAAATCGCCAGCCACCAATTAGAGAGTTCGACGGCAAAGCTCCCCGGTAATCGGAATGCAAAACCCATGTGACTGCGGCCGTACCGCCATCGCGACCAGGCGTGCAGATCGTTGTAAGTTCGAGAAAGTTAGTTTGTCCTGATTTTCCAAAAGGAATCGAATTGCGATGCGGACGCACAACAGTCCCCAGCCCGTCAACATTTATGTCTATCGCTCCAATCTTTACGCCGTGAGATTGCAGCAATGAGCCGATCTGCTCCGCAAATTGAAACTCAGGATGGAACGGCACGGGCGCAACTTGGGCCAGGTAATCAAACACCGCCTGCGGGTTTAATAGTCGATCATCTCTGTGGCGAACAACTCCCTTCAGCTCTACCTCGAAAAAGCGTTTCGGCCATCCAAAGGCAGGGATTTCTCGTGCCTCTACGCTGTTCATCACAGTTTCGTGGAGATCTCTGGTTTGGGTAGACCGAAGCATGGATCGAACGTCGCGGCCACTCCAACGGAGTTCATGTACCGTTTTCTCATGCTCCTGTCGCGACCGAAACACTATCTCCTGAGCGAATGCGAGCCCTGCTAGTCTGCCAACACCGCGGAATCCACGCGCCTGTGTGCCACGTTTCTGACTCCCTCCCAACGCCATTAGACGCTGAGCAAACTCAGTCTCGCTAAGCCCTATTCCGTCGTCCCTAATCGCAATCGTTCGCGATGCAGAATCGATCTTGATCTGCACCACACCAGAACATTCGGACAGTCCAGCGATGCGAGCTAGGTCAATAGCGTCTGCAGAGTTTTGAACATATTCGCGATACATCGCCATCGGATCGACATACATAGAACTGCTGAGCAACTCCAGAATGTCCTTGCCGATGACTAGCGGACGCTCCGGACGTGACCAAGGCGTTTCGGGCTTGGCTAAAGCAACAAGAGTAGCCGTCATGCGGGCACTCCTTGCATATCAGGGATGCTGTCGTCCTCTTCATCGAGGCCGGCATCCTCAACTCGTTCGTCGTCCGGAACGACTGCGATGCTGCCCTCCTTTTGCAATGACCAGATACGTGCTTCATCTTGCTTTGGGAGCGGTCTGTAAAAGTTCAAAATGCTCCTTAGCCTAGGATTAGCGGTTCTTCTCGGCAAGTTGACGATGTTTCTGGGGTCCACGCACGACAAAAGCTGCAGCAATTCGTGGCGCTCATCTACAGAGAGTCTCGCAAAATCCGCCTGGAATTCGTCGAACTCCGGTTTTCCGTCTAAGCGCTCGTACCAGTCCCGATTGAAGATGAAATGATGTGGGCGCAAAAGGATCTGCTCAAACTCGTCGGGCGAATCGCCAAAAGCGCGCTTGAAGAACGCTGGCGCCCCACTCACCACGCCGTGAGTGGCCTGAAGAATGATCTGCATGGAACGTAGCTGATATTTCGTCCACTTTTCCCCGATATGAGAACGGTTCGGCAGGTCCGTCGGTTGATAACGCATCGGAAAAGACCAGATTCGAATCCCAAGTTCCTCGTTCAATGCCACATTTAGACGCATGCGCTCAAAGAGGTCGGCAGGAGAATCGTGGAAGTTGTACAGCATGTAGTTGGACAGCTCCGTTAGCCCAAACGAGTGCGCGAATCGGATTGCTTGCTCGTACGGTTTGCGCAAGCCAATATGATCGAATGCGATCCGCAGCGGCTTCAGACAAATAGTCGATAGCTCGCGCAGGTACATCGAATCTTTGCACAATATGCGCGCATCGACACCCTGATTGAAATCCACACGCCGTTGGACAGGTGTACGACCTCGGTGCAACTTTGCACCCGGCACAAAACCTAGATCGCGAATTTCAGCGATTATTTCCTTGAATCGCGGTGACGCTACGACATTGTTGTCCATCAGCGTTAGGTCTTTTTTAGGGCCATACAGCTCATCGACACCTCGAACGATTGCAGAAATTGACTCTGTGTCTCGCTGATCGCCTTCGAGCTTTGGCACGCCGCAGAAACTGCACTTGCGAATGCACCCCCGCGATGCGTAAGCAAAATATGCGTCGCGCACCGGGTACTTGTAAGCAATCTGATCGAGGATGCTGTAGTCGGGAATGAGATCTTCAATCGGCTTTCCCAAGCGGTCCTCGGAATAGAGCTCCTCGGAGAAGTCGTCCAATTGAAGAGAAATGGCGGGAGGAGCACTCAGCAGCCCCTTGATAAACCTAATCCCTCTCCATCGAGGCTCTGCCAAGAAACGCTCATGCATCAATGACGCGGCTATACCGCCGACGAAGACTTTGTCGGAAAAGCCGTTCGCCGCGCAAAGAGCGAAATCAATGCTTCGAGCAATTCGATCAAACTCAAACGAAAAAAGTGTCGTTACGTATATGCGATCCCACGCCGCGGCTAAAACTGCCGGATCTTCCCCCTTGATGAATCTCACTACATCGTTCTTGCCTCGCGGACCGTGGTACTGCGCGATCTTCATCAAACCGAGCGGTGGATATTTGTTCTTATAGCCAGGCTCGATTAGGAGAATGTTCTTCTTCGACATTAGCTCACCACCTTGAGCTGTCGCTTCTTGCGCACGTCTCTAATGAGGCTGACGACAGATGAAACGCCACCCTCACCTCCAAATCCTTTCAATGGGCCTTGGCTGCCCCAGTCGATCTCTGAAATAAATTCCGCCAGTTTGGCAGTGAAGTAGCGTTTATCGCAATTTTGGCCCATTGCTTCGAGGTATAGGTCAGCCGCAATCGTCATCAGTGCATAGACACCTACGCCTTTGTTAACGAGCGAGTGACGGGGATTATCCCAAGGCTCCCGAAGCACCACGGCAACTGCAGCCCAAAAGTCGAGAACGATTTGAGCGGCGGTGTCGGCGGTATATTGGCGGAGCACCTTCGTTTGCGCCAAGAACCGCTTGATTGCCTTCTGCATCGTTCGCAACGAAGCCCTTCGCATTAGACCTGACGTGCTGGTCCCGCCCAAATCAAGCTGCCGATACCACGGCGATTCTGGATTGTTATTCAGGTGGAGCGCTATGAAGAGTTCCGGGCGCTCACCAGCCAAATCGCTTGCGAGAGTCGCATCGTGAAAGTCCAGCAAACTGGTACTTAGCCCTTTGGCCTTGCTATTAATGACATTGAAGATCTCCATCTCCTCGCGCTCATTCAGCCCGATAAAACACATGAACGGAAGCTCGATATCAACATCATTTAAATAACCAAGTCGGTGCTGACAATCGACCTGCGTTAGCACTTTGCCGCTGCCTTGCGCGATTTCTAATGTCGCCATTCCGCCGGGACGCTCGTTGAGGCGCCATGCTTTGTCACGCCTAGGACGAACATTGAACGTGAGCGGAATTGTGGCGCTTCGCTCTTCCTGGATGTACTTGCGAAAATCGAGACTGTGCTGAGAGTTGAAGCGGCGCTGGTAGCCGCGACCGGTATCTTCATTGAGAACGTCTGCGTAGCTGACTGAATAGAGAAGGCTTGCAGGAGCAAATCCCACCAACACCTTCCGCTGGGCAGAGCGACCGACAAGACCACAGAGACGAATGCTGTTCAAAATAGTCGGTTCCACGTGCATAAATTGCAGTAATTCGCTGCAATTGTGACATGTTTCGGATGCATGTCAAGCAGAAGATTTGCCGGGTCATTCGAGTCCGCACCTCTCTCGGCTAACTGTCTGTGTTTTCAACGCTTGCGGCGGAAATCGGACTTGAAATCGTCTGATTTTCATGACAGAGTCCAAAGACCAGCTAGTCACAATTTTTTCTGTGTGGAGGGCCACGTGGCGACTGCCGGAGTCAGTCCAGCGCCCGGCACGCTTCAGTTAGTGCCGGTTAACGAAATTCATCTTGATCGTGATAACCCAAGAATTCGGAAGTTCTTGGAGATGTATGGCGAAGAGCCGACGCCCGAACAGTTTTACCTTGCGCTGGGAGCAGCCGGTGATGAGGAGGGCGATAACAGCGCAACATTCGAAAAACTCAAGAACTCGATCCAAACCAATGGCGGCATCATTCAGCCCGTAATTCTTAACCGCAAGAAAGGAAAGTACGTCTGCGTCGAAGGCAATACGCGCGTCGCGCTATACAAGAAGTTTCATTCCGAAAAAGTAAAAGGAACGTGGACGCACATTCCTGCTCTCGTATACGAGGAAATGCAGGATTTCCAAATCGATTCAATACGGCTGCAAGTTCACCTGGTTGGTACTCGACAATGGGACCCGTATTCCAAGGCCAAGTACCTCTACCACCTTCGCAATAGCAAGAACGTACCGCTACATATGCTCGTCGAATACTGCGGCGGACGTGAACGCGAGGTCATTGAAAGCATCAATGCATTCTCCGACATGGAGACATACTACCGACCCATCGTTCAGGAAGGCAGTTTTGATACCAGCCGATTCAGCGGTTTCGTGGAACTCCAGAAACCCAATGTGAAGCAGTCAATCGCTGAAACAGGTTTTACGCTTACGAACTTCGCCGAGTGGATACGTGACGAGAAACTGTATCCGTTGAACACTGTTCGTTTGCTTCCGCGAATTCTTCGGAACCAAAAGGCACGCGACGCTTTTCTCAAGCACGACGCCCGCAAGGCATCGGAATTGCTAGACCGGCCGGCTCTGTCGAAGGCTCTCTCCGATGCCAACATTGCTCAATTGGCCTCCGCCCTGACTCAAGCAATTTATCAACTGCCTTGGCTCGAAGCTGAGAAACTCCGCAAGGACCAAAGCGGAGAAACAGCGCAGCTATTGCACGAAACGTTAGATGCCTTGAAAGGCGTGCTCAAGGCACCTGGAGATACGGACTGATTGCCCGAATCTTCAAAGCATCTCGATTTGGTACGAAGAGTCTTGGAATATATACGCAAGCAGCATTGCGGTATTGAGCATGTTGCCACGTTGCATGATCTGCCTGGGGTCATCGGGTGTGACAAACCGCCGAAAATAGGCGCTTATCGCCCGGATGTGTACGCCCTAGATGCACCGCTTACGAAAACGATTGTGGGTGAAGCAAAGACGCAGGCTGATCTCGAAGCGGAACATAGCAAAGATCAATTCGCAGCATTTCTCAAATATCTGAGGCTGCAACCAAACCCATCTTTGGTTGTGGGCGTTCCGTGGCAAGCCAAGGCAACAGCGAGAACTTTGTTGCAGAATCTCTGCCGCCGTTTCGATGCTCAGAACGTGCAGATTGTGATTGTCGATGACGTTGAGGACTACCCGTGACGATTCAGGCCGCTCGTGAACCCGATCTCAGTCCGAAAACGGCCGGATTCGTGTATCAGGTGCAAGCTGTCAATGCTACGAAAGACCTTCCATACGCTGCTATTTTTCATGAGCAAGGATTGGGGAAGACCAAGATTGGAATCGACCTGGCACTTTACTGGCTCGCCAAGAGCGTGGTCGATTCCGTAATGATCGTCACGAAGCGGGGCCTGATTCAGAACTGGACAGACGAACTTCGCATACATACTCACGTCACTCCGCGCCTCTTGTCACAGGACCGACGGGCAAATTTCCTGGCATTTAATAGCCCGGCGAGAATTTACCTCACTCATTACGAGGTCCTCAAATCAGAACGAAAACGGATGAAACTCTTCCTGAAGACGCGGCGTGTTGGCGTGATTCTTGATGAAGCTCACAAAATTAAAAATCCCGATTCCGATCTGACCGAAGCAATATTCGACCTCGGCCCAGGCTTCATTCGACGAGTCATTATGACCGGTACGCCCGTCGCAAACCGTCCTTACGACATCTGGTCTCAGATTTTTTTCCTGGACGAGGGGGAGAGCCTTGGCCGCGATTTTCCCAGTTTCAAGAAGCAGTTTGACCTCTCGAATGAGCTTTCTCGCGATGCGAAAAGGGCCGCTTGTTTTGAAGAGGCGTTATCAGGATTGTTTCAGCGGATTCAGCGGTTCTCAGTTCGCGAAACCAAGCGTGCCGCAGAGATACATCTTCCCGAGAAACTTCTCAGGAATGTCGTAGCAGAGCTGGAACCCCGCCAAGCGGAAATATACGCGCGCTTCAAACGAGAATGCGCAGCGATCGTCGTAAGAGACGGTGTGCCGCAATACGATAACGCAGAAGACATTCTCAAACGCTTGCTGCGACTCATCCAAGTCGCGTCGAACCCCAAGCTCGTTGATGACGCCTACCACGGTATGCCAGGGAAATTTCCAATCCTCCTTGAACTGATCAATGAAATCGCAGACCGAGATGAGAAGGCAATCATCTGGACCTCCTTCGTTGAGAACGCAGATTGGCTGGCGCGAGAGCTTCGAACGTTTAATGCAGTGAAGGTACACGGGAAATTGTCATACGAGGAGCGTGCGAAATCCCTGAAGGCATTCAAGGTTGATCCTGAGTGTCGGCTCCTCATTGCGACTCCCGCGTCAGCAAAGGAAGGACTGACGCTAACCGTAGCCAACAATGCGATCTTTTACGACCGCTCTTTTAGTCTCGACGACTATTTGCAGGCACAGGACCGCATTCACCGAATCTCGCAAGAGAAAGACTGCACGGTAAGCAATATCGTTGCTGTAGGCACGGTTGATGAATGGGTGGATACACTGCTGGCCGCTAAACAGCTCGCGGCTCAGCTTGGGCAGGGTGATATCACACGCGAACAATATAACGCTCAGGCTTCGTACGCCTTCGGCCAAATGGTCAGGGATGTGCTCGGCTTGAATGGGGGCCACTGATGCGAACCAATGTTTCGGCCGCAGCTTCGGCGCCGGCGAATTCGATCCTGATTCGCGGTCAAGAAGTGCCGGTAAAGAATGCAAATCTGGAACAGTCCAAGCTGCGATTCTACCCGGAGAACCCTCGTGTCTATTCGGTTCTTCGCGGCAATGGTGACACGCCGACGCAGGACGAGATTCAACGACGACTTCTTGAAATGGAGCACGTGAGAGAGTTGATTCAAGATATCAAAATTAACCAAGGACTAATCGAGCCTTTGATCGTGCGCGATGGCACTCTCGAGGTTCTTGAGGGGAATAGCCGACTTGCCGCGTACCGGTTCCTCGCGAAATCTGATCCTGTGAAATGGGGTTATGTCAAATGCACAGTCTTGCCGAAGGACATCGATGAGTCGCTTGTTTTCGCACTGCTGGGACAGTTCCATATCAAAGGAAAAAAGGATTGGGCTCCCTATGAACAGGCTGGTTTCCTATATCGACGTTACAAGCAGCATGACGCTGACATAAAGGCGTTAGCGCTTGAAATCGGTATCTCCTCACCAAAGATCAAGCACTTGATCGATACCTATGAATTCATGCTCTCGCACGGCGAGACCGATGTTAGTCGGTGGAGCTATTACGACGAATATCTGAAGTCGAACAAGATCAAGAAAGCGCCAAAGGCGTTTGCAGGACTCGATGATGTCGTCGTGGAGAAAATCAGATCCCAGGAGATCGAGCGTGCCGTGGATTTGCGTGCGCAGTTACCGGTTATCTGTTCCGCTCCGGGCGCTGCGCTTGAGAAATTCGTCTCTGGCGAGTGGTCGTTCGACAAGGCGTTTAGCCATGCCCATCGGTGTGGTGGCGACAGCGTTCCCCTCAGAAAGCTTATGGCATTCAGGAAATGGATTACACGAAAACAAACAAAGGATGATCTATTGGAATTCGACGGCCAGATGCGTTCTAAACTCCGATTTGAACTTGGCAAAATCGCTAATCGCACGTCCGCACTCACGAAACGGTTGTCAAAATAGGGGGAACTTTTGTCAGAGAGTCGAAAGTCAGCTACCGCCGATGAAAAAGCAGCGCCCGCCATCGTGCTTCAGACAGCGCCGCTCGTTTACTTGACGGTGTTGCCGGGATCTTGGCTGCTGAAACACACGACTCCTTCCTGGAGAATGAAGGACCCCCAAAAAGGCTTCCAGCGTATTGTTCGACAGGACCGAGCACGCCAGATCGCTCGCACTGTGCTTGACCGAGGTCGTACCTTCCCAAACGCAATAACCCTCGCGACAAACGTGCGTTCTCTTTCAAGTGACGATGGCCAAATCGTCCTCCCAGATAGTTCGAAATTTTTAGTAGTGGATGGCCAGCACCGCCTTTGGGCGCAGAACTTCTCGACGAAGGAGGGTCAATACGCTTGCATTATGCATTTAGGCAAAACAGAGAAGGAGATGGCTGAGCTATTCCTTGAGATCAATGACAATCAGCGCAGAGTTCCATCGTCGTTGCGTTGGGATTTGGTGAGATTGGTCAGGCCGGCAAGCGATCAGTCTGCTGTTACTGCTGCCGAACTTGTGTATGAACTCGCAACCCGCACCGACAGTCCATTTTATTTTGCGATTGACCTCACCGGCGAGCAAAAGGATGTCAGCATCAAACAAGGATCGCTTGCCCCTGAGATTAAGACGCTAGTCGGTCGCGTAAATAAGGTGCTCGAACCAACGTTCGAGGAATATGCAGCGCTACTCATCCGGTTTTTCTCTGCCGTTCGTTCTCTGAATCCGTCCGGATGGGGAGATCCCAGCAGCACCTACTACAAGGCACGAGTCTTGCGCGCGCTCATTCGTCTGCTCCTCGACCTTGTTCTCAAGACTAGGTCCCTCGAAAAGCTTTCATCGACATACTTGCTTGGAAAATTGAAGAAGATCGATCCTGACACTTTGTCCGAAGAACGGGTTCGCGCCGCTCAAGGTTCTGCCGGGGTGACGGACCTGTACGCGGAAATGAAAAGCCAGGTGCTTTAACCTCGAATGCGACTCCTGGACATTACCGAGGCAAAGCATTTTTGCCGTCCCCTCGCCGCATATGTACCGGGTCTTGGTCAGTCTTTGGCGGCATTTCATGACAGCTTGCGAACAACTCGCCTCGCGGAGGGAACAATGCCCTTCGACGTGCATCGGACGAGTCTGCTGAACGCTGTCGAACAATGGATTCTGTTCGGGGTAGCCGGATATAGGCGCTCGCTCGATATGTTTATCCCTAGTAATGCTCCGTGGGCGCAGGTCACGTTGTACTACTCCTCTTTCTTCGCTGCAAACGCAATTCTCGGCATGTTTGGTGTCTGGACGCATTTTCAACGGCTTATCGATGTTGACAACGGTGTTCCGAACAATCAGGTGTTTCGAATCAACAGACGCGCGGTGTCGCCTTCCGGATATCAAGGCAGTCATCAACGTTTCTGGGACTTCTTTTACGAGGGATGCAACACAATCGGTCCTTGGGTTCCTGCCAAGCTTCAGTCGGTCATGAGTCCCGTCAATAACGACCGCACTTGGCAAATAAAAGCTCGTAACGATGTCAATTACGACATGTGTGTAGCGTTCGACGCGGCGGTCCGGTTCCATACGACGTTCAAGCCGAAGCGCCTTAAATCGGTGACGGGACCTCTAGCGCAACAACTAGAAGTAACGGAGGGCATGCTCAAGGTGGCTTTGCACTTTGCGAATTTTCTGGGCCTCAGCAGTTTCGCTTTTGAGCAGATGGCGACAGGTGAACGAGCGAAAGTTCTGCGGGCGCTCGTCACCAAAGCACCGCCAGGGCTCGTGACGCAATCGGTACTGCAGGAGCTATTTCAGTAAGACAGGCGCTTTCATGACTCCGGTCGAAAGATAACTGAATCTTCTCGCTTCATGGGTGTCATGAATCGATCTGTTCCGAGAAGCTTACAAGCAAATCATGCAGACGCTGATCTCTCTTTGCATCTTCCTCAATTTTCTGAATCGAATGGAGCACGGTTGTGCGATCTTTCGCCAGTTCGCGACCGATCTCCGAAGCTGAGAATCCCGCCTCGGCTGCGAGGTACATGGCAATCTGTCGAGGAAACACAATCGTTGGTGAATTGCTCCTTGTCCGCAGGCCGTCAACACTCATTCCGAAATGCTTGCTTACTATGCGTGAAATCTTTGACACGCTCACCGTTGGCGCGAGGTTCTCAATGATTCTGTCGAGCATCGCTACGTTTGCGGTTTGAGATAGAGCGGTGCAACGTGCAACAAGTGTCGTGAAAATGCCCAGAATATGCCCAAATGAGAACCTCTCGTTAGAGGCGAGAGCGCTCCCAACATCCTCGGGCAGCACAAACTCTACGTCTGCGGCCTTCGTCCGAAGAATGGCAAGCTTCGCCCGAAAATCCAGCGGCTCCAATATCGCCACGCTTCCGGAAATGAGAACGTCTCGCAATGATTCGTCGAACGTCAATTCGTCTGGTTCTAGTTTGCTTGAAATGACGATTATCTTGTCTTGATCACTGGACAGGACTGTTAAGGTGTGCAGGAATTCCCCCTGCGCCCAGCGTCTCGTCTGCAAGAACTGAACATCGTCCACCAGCAGAGCATCGATCTTCCGCACACCACGACGGAATCCCTCGATGTTTCCCCGATGCGTGGCCTCACGCATGGCATTGACGAAGTCTTCGGCAGTTATGAAGCGCACTTCCAACGTTGGTTGTTCGTCATTTAGCACTCGCACAATCGCATGGAGTAAGTGCGTTTTGCCGGTACTGGTGGGACCGCAAAACGTGGTGACTTTTCGAGCCTCACCCGAAGCAACTGCCTTAGCTGTCTGAAGCGCGTGCTCGTTCGTCGGTGCCGCTACAAAGCTCTCGAAAGTATGGCGCGGGTTTAGTGGCTTTGGGTTCGGCATATGAACGGTGCAAACAGAAGTACGATTCTGGATGGAATTCTAATGCTCCCAACCCAAGAAAATGGTCAGGAATTGTACGCGAGGACTGCAGCAACGCCTACTGCTTTGTGAGTCTCAAGGATGCGGTATTCGCAACGGGACCGATAAGCAGGCTTCGGGATGTCATGTCTGCAGTTCCAGTAAGCGAGGTATCTGTGACTTTACCGTGGAACGTCAGCTCAAGCGTGCCCATTGGGGATTGGTTTTGCCCGGAGAACGTGACGGCATCTTTGGAGATGACGCCTGACGAGATCGGCACCTGGACTCGGCCGCCCTGGGGGTGAGTGAATGTGAGCGTTCCAGTAAGCGCATTCCCATTTTGGTTCAAGGTCAGTTCGGCAGGCCCATTCCATTTATGACCCTGCTTGTCAGTGGCATCGATTGAGCCCTTCCAAACACCGGAAACGTTCGGCTGCGAATTGCAGCCGGTCGCCAACAGGGCTACAAGTAAAAAAATTGTCAAAAACCGCTTTTCGCGCATTGGCGTGCTCCTGCTGCGCCGACTCGGCCAAATAACACGCGCAGCGACTGGACGAATTGCCGCGCTGCCCTCGTCCGCATTTCCCGCCCATTCGGAGGCAACGCGTCAGCGATATCCAGCATCTCACGCCGAAAAACCGGCAGCAACTCTGGCCGGCTTCGCCATTTCGTCTGGGCTCTACAGCAAAAAACGCAGACGTGAACCGTCTGCGGTGCGCGCCTGATCTCGTCAGCACTCCCGCGGTACGGTTTTTCGTCCAGTCGCAAAGCGATCCACAAACGAGCTTGCGACAACAGGCAAGCTCTGGACGAACCACAATGGCGAGCAAAAGTTCCCCGGCTCTTTATAGGCTTAATTCTGTAGATCGGCGTGGCAGGCAGATTGACCCAGCGGTGCTTGCTGCGGCTGAGACGATATTTCCGCAAGCGCTTGATTATAGCTTGAGCGTGCTCGGTGATTCCGCTGTGGTCGCGGATGTGCTGGAAGAGGTTGCGGCGAGGACATCGCGGCTGCTCAAGACCAAAGATCCGCCCGACGAGCCCGAGCCAATTCACGACGTCACGGCTTATCTGTTCCGTGCCTTTGTTAGGGACGTCAATCGCCTCAGAAGCAAGCAACTGGCGCTGGTCAGCGCCGAAGAGGCGAGCAAAGCGCCGCGGTGGAGTGACCCGTCACGCCAATTTGACATCAAGATCATGACTGATGAACTCCTGTCTCGGTGTGATTCCGTTACCCAAGACTTGTTCGCGTTACGAATACAGGGCTTCTCCTGGCAAGAGATTGGCGGGATTTACGGAATCTCCGCCCATGCAGCGGAGAAGAGATTCAGCCAAGCCTTTCGACAGGCATTGACGAGACTCAAGATGTTCAAGAGGTCGAAATAGCAAAGAGTCCAAACGGGTGGGACACTGTCTCACACAGCGCGCGGATTGACGCTGCGAAATGCGAACCAAAAAGAAACAAAAAGCCAACCCGGAAATCAGCGAAGAAGAGTTTCTCTGCTCCGCCAAATCGTATCTGTCAACTGATTTTCCGAACCCGCAGCGGGTTGGCTGCCCACCTGAGGCCCAACTCAATACTTTGGCCGAGCGCCCCCGAAATGCCGATCCCGCAGTCCGCCAGCACATCACCTGCTGTTCGCCTTGCTTCAAGCGCTACATGGAATTGCTGACGGACCTCAGAGGCCGGAAAGCAGTCTGATCCGTTGCAACCCCAAGCGTTTTAGCGCCATTGTCGCGGCGTTGTAGCCGGACATTCCATGCACGCCTGCACCTGGCGGTGTGGAGGATGAGCAGATGTAAATGTCTTTCGCAGAGGTCGCGTAAAAACCGCCAGGTGGGCACAGAAAAAACTGCCGCCAGTTGGCTACGCCTCCGCCGATGTTTACGCGGCGAACACCGTTGCCGGGAGTTCCCCCGTGAGAGCACGCATCGCCTGGCACAACTGCTCATCAACCTCATCCGCGATCGTCATCACGTCAACTAGCACAAGGCTGAAATCAACGCGAAACAGGTTGTTCTGCAAAGTATGAAAGATGCTGACCTGCAACATGCGCGATTCTTCCACGATCAATGTTGCGCTGTAACCCTGCTTCCGTCGCAACCTGCCATGCTCCTGAGCTGCCGAGGTTGACCTTGTATGTTTCGCATCTGTGCTTTGCGGCTGCCGCAATCGCGCGGCGAGATCTTTGATCAATTGCGGCAGATGTCCTGTTCGCTCTGCGTCGCTGAGCGGTATGCGCATGAGAACCGGATTGCCCTTCACGCGAGTTAGCCATTCGGCCGTGATTGCGGCGCTATCGCTTTCCAGTATGTTCGCTACGCTTTCCGTCCTCCGTGTGGCCAACTGGGTGCGGCTTACAAGCTTCTGTCGCATCAACTCAATCAATCGGGGAATGCTAAGCGGCTTCAGCAGGATCTCGTCAGCTTGCAGAAGAATTGCGTCCGTGGCAGCCTGCATCTCCGGATAGCCGCTGAAGACGAGCGTCACCGCCTGCGCATTCGCGTGACGCATCGCGCTCACTACCGTTAAGCCGTCGCCCAAGCCGGGCATGTGGAGGTCAGAGAGCAAAATGTCGAACTTCACAGCAGACCCGATGTGGGCCAGCGCCTCGTTAACGCCCGAAGCCGAAACCACTTCGAAGCCTTCGACCTCCAGCACCTGCTTTAACGTGGTGCGAACCGCATCGTTGTCGTCCACCAGCAGAACTCTGGGATTGGGCATAGTTCCTCGATAATTCAATTGTCCCGCATGACGAACCAGATTTCTGTCCACAACGAACACTTGTTGCAACCTGAGAGCAGCGGCGGGCTCTTCATCGCCCGACGGCTTTTTTCAGGGGTTCTTCAAAGATTTCTGTTAAGCGCGGCCCCTTCGGAGAGGCCACCAAAATGGAGAAGTCAATAATGTAGCGCACCGCAGTGTGGCAGAAGAAGCATGGAGTCTCCTGTATCTCGCCACAACCAGCAGCCACTGTGGCTACGCTCAAAGGAAACGAACGGAGGCATTCCGTGCAGGTCAGCACGACGTAGGGAATTCCGTTGGAATCCTTCCCATTGCGTGGGATCCAAACCGGCGCCGATTCGGAACTGTGGGCAATGCTGCGCTCGTTTGAAGTCCGAATCAACTCCGCAATGCTGTCAAGCAGCGCCTGCGGCTCATGCTGCCCTTTGGCATAGAATGCATCGGCAATCACGCCACCCGGCACCTGCTCGGCGAGATCGAAGGCGCCGCTGATAGCAATGACCGATATGCACGGGAAGCGCCGACGGACGACCGACAGAAATTCAAAGCCCGACATCAGCGGCATGTTGAGGTCTGATGTAATTACATCCGGGACCGAGTGCCGCAATTGAAGGAGCGCGTCGAACCCGTTGAGCGCCGTGCTCACTTCGTAACCTTCAGCGGTCAACAGCATCGACAGACTCGTGCAGATGCTGGCCTCGTCGTCGACTACCAGAATCTTCGCGTTACGTTTTGTAACTTTACCCACGTCATTGTCGCGATTTCAAAGCTGTTCTGTTTAGGACATGCTTGCGCCGGTGACACAACCCTTTTGCGATTGGTTGCCATTGCGCCGTGCCAACATTGACGTACTGACTGGAGTGCCTTAATCGTACCCGGCTAGTCGTGGAGGATGATGTTGAGCAGTGAGTTGTGAACCTGCATTTCGCCGTTGTACTCAATGAAGCCGAGCTTGCGAAAGCGGTTCAGGAAAAAAGTAACTCGTGGACGCGTGGTCCCGATCATCTCGGCCAGCATTTGATGGCTCATTTTGGGAATTACGGTTTCCGGCTTTCCTGGTTTGCCGAACTGAGCAAGCAAAAGAAGAACCCGCGCCAGCCGCTTCTCGCTTGAGTTGAATAGCTGGTCAACCAGGTCGTCCTGAATACGCGCGTTGCGTGCCAGCAAGAATGCTGTAAACAGATCGGAGAACTCGTGTCCTTGGTGCAGAACGCGAAGCATTTCGTCGCGATCAATGCGCAGAACCGTGCAAGGTCCGACGGCAGCGGCTGTGGTGATGCGAACGGAGTGGGCGCTAGTGACGCAGCCCTCGCCAACAAAGTCGCCGGGACCGAGTAGTGCGACAGTCGCCTCCTTACCCGCCTTGGAAGTGATGGTGAGCCGCACCCGGCCTTTCTGAATGTAGAAGACGCTATCAGCGGCAGCCCCGTGACAAAACAGCACTTGCTTCGCCCGGAACTCAAGGACCTGTCTGCCGAGACCTACCGTCGCTAAGAATTTTGCAGGATCAAATTGGGAGACGCTATTGGGCTTCAGCGCGGCGAGAGCATCGCTCGCCCCCCCCGGCGACGGGCCGTGATTTTGAACGGTTTTGGCATGCTTCTATGTCGGATGGCACGCCAGCTATCGGTGCGGTACCTGACCCAATGATACAACAGGACTGCCGTGGCCATCGCGACGGTTTCACAAGTCCATTGGGCTCGTTTTATCGTGCTCATGCGTCAGGCGGTCGCTCACGCCGCCCGTTTCCCCCAACGCAGCACCGACCAGATTTCGGTTTGCAGGTAATATCCCGTTCCGATGGACGGTTCCATTACTCCTTCAGCAATTGCGCTTGGGAAGAACTCACGCGCTTGCTCGTAGCCGGGGACTTGCACACGCTTGCCCAATTCGATGAGTTCTTCGCGCGGGAGTTCTCCTCCGGCAATCAGCGAAAACAACATCATTAGCCCGTCCGGTCCGACGAACCTCTCTAGAACTGGTTTCAAAAATACCTCAGCGTGACCAACAGACACGCCAGATGACAGAAGCCTTGAAACACGCTCAGGATGCGGTCTTGCCGCACCTGCAGGCGGCGCAAGTTGCCAAACCAGGCAAACGTGCGCTCGATTTTCCAGCGCCGCCGGTACCGCCGCAGCTTGCGACCGTCCTGATACGGCTTCGAGCGTTTGTTCCAGCGATAGGGAACAATCAGCTCGATCCCGCGCCGCCGCAACCGTCGCCGCAGCGGGTCGCTGTCGTAGCCGCGATCGGCGATGATCCGCTCGGGTCGCATGCGCGGCCGGCCGCGACCGCAGCGCGGAACCCGAACGCGCGCCAGCGTCGGCTCGGCCAAGGTCACCTCGTTCGGCGAGGCAGACGTGACCGAAACTCCCAGAGGTATACCCTCGCCATCGGCCAATACCACGGCTTTCGTGCCCTTGCCGCGCTTTGTTTTGCCAACCGCGAGGCCCCCTTTTTTGCCGGGAAGAACGTCGCGTCGAGAAACGTTTCTTCCCACTTCAGCAGCCCGCGCTGGTCGAGCGTGCCGAGCAGCGCTCGCCAGGCGCGCTCCCAGACGCCGCGCTCTTCCCACTGCCGCAAGCGCCGCCAGCAGGTCACGGGACTGGGATATTGCGGCGGCAGGTCGCGCCACCGCGCCCCGGAGCGCAACACCCAGAGAATGCCTTCGACACAGGCCCGCTTGTCCGCCGCCGGTCGGCCGCGCCGTTTCGCGCGCGGCGTCGGCAATAAATTTTCAATCGCCGCCCACTGCTCGTTGGTCAGCCTCATGGCCAAACTCAACGGCAGAACGGCCTCACAGCGTAAGTGCCTCCTTAGAGGCAGAATCGATTTTTGAAACCAGCTCTAGTGACAGGCCCTCGACCACACTTTGGTCAGCCCTAAACTCCTGCCGCTCGTCGTACTGGCAACCGTGTTTCTGTTGTCGGCTTCTCGGACTGGCTTCTAGCACGTGAACCAGCCGCAGCCCTCTGGAAACGGTATTCCCCTGCTCGTCCTCACGGGCCAGCCACTCCACCCAGCCGTCCTCGATTCCGGTAATCAGTTCGCCACAGACATCGCAGCGCCACCCGCGCAGAGTGTCGTCTGCTGAGCTTCTTCCAGTGCTCCTATCAGGCATAGCAAGCTTTTGATGTGCCGATGTTTGATGTCTGTTGCACTGCGAATCGAAGGTCAAGATGCGCTTCAGTGCCGATGGGTGTCTTCGCCAGATTCAGCCGGCTAGCTTCAACATTCTTTGTGAAGCGTAAGTCAGCAGGCCGTTCTAAGTTCATCGTCAGAATTGGACTCACGACAGGAGAGAACCGATTCGACGACGGCAACTTCGCCAAGAACGTCTCGTCCAGCTCTGAGTGGCGCACCAGGGTGCAGCCGCGAGAGATCATTCGGGGTGCTTTCCTGCCGTTCGACCGAAGCGCGCTATGAGCACTGTCATATCATCCGTCCGGGGTGCATTGCCTCGAAACTGGTCTACCGTTGAAAGCACACGTTTTATCACGTTAGAGATTGGCGCTGTGCGACATGCAGCTAAGCACGCCAGCAGTCGTTCTTCGCCAAATTCGTTATCCTGACTGTCTCGTGCCTCGATGAGCCCGTCGGAAAACAAAATGACGGTGTCTCCCTCCGACAATCGCAGGCTCTCTTGTTCGAAGGCAGAATCGGCAAACAGGCCCAGAACAGGGCCACCAGTCTTTGGTCGAGAGATTCCGGCGTCCGTTAGAACGACAGGCGGGCAATGGCCCGCACTGGAGCAGACGAACTGCCCGGCTTCTGAGATCGTGGCATATGCCAGCGTGGCGAAACGCGGTTCAACATGCCTCGCTGTCAACAACCGATTGAGGTGCGACATAGTCATTCGCGGACTGCACTCGCTTTCAAGTTGGACGGCCAACATGCCGTGAATCATGGCTGCAAGTAGCGCCGCGCTGGGTCCTTTGCCGGCTACATCTCCGAGGGCAATTCCCAAGTCTCCCGTTGGCAATTGAATCGACTCGAAGAAGTCTCCGCCGATTGCGCGGCAAGGAAGCGATTGCCCTGCCACATTACAAAACGGGGTCGAACGGCAGGTCTGAGACAGGAGGGTGCGCTGAATCTCGGCAGCCACATTTAGTTCTTTATCTAAGCGCGCTTTCTCAAGCCGTTGCAGAACTCCCGACAAGTCATAAACCCGCTCATCGCGCACGATCTTGCCTTGCGCAAGAGTCAAGATGATCATCGACCGGTATTCGAACCGTTCCCCTGTCGCTGGCTGCCCGAACCAGCCATTGCGATCCGTTGCTGCGGCCGAGCCCAAAAAAGCGATGCGGTCGCCATCAACCAACACATCTGAGACGTCCACGGTCCAATCAGGAAAAAGCGCAAAGATCGTTTGCCACCACTCCCGAATAGCAGCGATACCGGTAATCTGTCCTGCCACTGGGCTGTAAGTGACCGCACCATCGGCATACATCGCGAGCAATGCTGAGAGGTCGTGCGAATTCACCGCCGAAACCAATGTCTGGACCAACGTGATTGCCTCATCGCGAGTCATGTGCGTCCCCGGCTTTACGGTTTGCGGTCGTTCCAAGATGGCGCTGATCCCGATCAGGCAAACGGATTCTCATCTGCAGTCGGTCCGTACACGATTGGCACTGGCACCTCCAGAAGACGCAGGTAAACTGACAACTGACCCCGGTGATGGTACAGGTGATTCAGCACGTTGGTTCTCAGAGCTGCTATGCGCGGCTTCGCGAATATTTCTTTTCCTCTGAAAACGAAGCGCCACAATCCCATAGCAGTGTCTTCCGTCAAACCCCTGAGACATTCCTCGCCTTTGAGCGCATTCTTCTCAAAAGCTGCCCGAATCTCTTCCACACTGTTCGCCGGTGGTGTCGCCGCATTGGGAGGGCTAAACTCGTCGGCTTTGACTATGCGCTCCACCATTCCAGGAATGTTTGCAACATGCATTGCCAGCTCGCCGAGCGTTCTGGATTTTTGATGCGGCTTCCAGGCAAGCTTGTCCTGGGGAACTCTTTCCAGTATCCGCCGCGTAGGCGGCATTTCCTCGCGGAACTCGTTGAGAATGGCTTCGATCAGTGGAACCATGAAGTTCTCCCTACCATGAAAGTCAATTTTGGTTTCTTAAATCACGCTCTGTCGTCAGCAGCAGGCCACTTCGGTTCCACCTGTACAAGCCTAACACTCTCGCTGACGCTCCGTCAACCATTAGACACATTCGCCGTCTATCGGCGTGTACGGATTCGATGACAGCGGGTCGCTGCACGGAAACGTCGCCGCCAACGTCTCGTCCAGTTCGGAGTCGCGCACCGTCTTTTCCGCGCGAATCGCGACGATTCCGGTCAGACGGTGTCTGCCTCAAGCACACGTTCGCCTCGCTCCTGCTTTTCCTGGCAACGAACGCAGAGCTCTGTCCAGGGCAACGCCTGCAATCGTTTTGGCGCAATCTCGTCACCACATGCAACGCATATTCCGAATGTGCCGATGCGGATTCGGTGCAGCGCAGCGTCAATGGCTCTCAGTCGATTTCGTTGATCGTTGCTCAACCTGAACAGAAACTCTTTTGAGTATTCGACGACGGCGCGCTCACCGACGTCCTGCGGATAATCGGGCTGCAGAGATCGCCCCTGATCGTCAAACTGTCGAACCGAGCGCAAAATTTCTTTCCGCTGTGCTTCTAACTGTTTCTCAATCTGAGCAACACTTCGTTTTTCCATACTCCCTCAGATCTCTCCATTCGGGCTCGGATTCACATCTGGAGGGCCGCGAGCTCGGGCTGCTCGCGCTCAACATCATACGAGCGCAGAATGCGCTCGAGATCCTCGCGGCCAATCGTCTCGTGCGCTTGCAGTGCGAAGGCATATGGTCAACTCCAATGAAATCTCACGCGGCTTGTGCTCTTGCCATCTCACTTGGCTGAGAGAAAGCCCGCGAATCATCTAAATCGTCGAACAGGAACAGCGTCTTCTTCACATGACGCGCGTGCGCCTCTAGCCTCACGTAGTAGAAGCCTAGGATGCGCCGAACATGAACGTCGGTTATTTCGAACGCGTTCTTGCGTTCCTGTTCCATCTCCCACGCAAGTCTCTGAACCGCTTTGCGCACCGCAGTCTCCGCAGAGCGGGCGATTGCTGCTCGCTCTAACTCCTCAGCAAGATAGAAGAAATGCCATCCCGCTTTGGTGATCGCACGGTCAACCTCATCGCTCGTGCCGTCCAGCACGATCTGCCAGCCGGGCGCAAATGGCTGCGTCTGGAACCGAACGCCGTCTGGCAGCACAGCTCTTTCGTGGATCAGTATCGCGCCGGGTCGGATTACGTTTATGTTGTTCGTCATACAAAACTCACCTCCTTATGGCAGTGTGCCTCCCAGGAAGATTGTTGCGGCGTTCGAGCCTCTGCCCTGTCGCACCAGGAACACGACATCGTCGCCGCTCTTCAAGCTCGACGTAAGCCGCCGGAATTCGGCAGGAGAATTGACCGGCTGCTTGTTAACCTGAAGGATGATCTGCCCTGGCTGCAGGCCGATGTCATCCGCGAATGAGCCGGGTCGCACCTCGCTGATGACGACGCCCTGCTGCGGTATGTTCAGCCGGTCCGCCATATCGGGCGTCAACGGGCGCACCGTTAAACCCAGTTTGCTCTCCGAAGGAGCGCCTTCCGGAGTGCCTTCCTGAGTTTCAGCCTCCCCTCCGTACAGTTTGTCGCGATCCGCAACTGTAACGGTCACGCTCTGCTGCTGTCCGTTGCGGATGAAATCAAGCTTTACCTTCGAGCCAGGCTTCTGTTGCGTAATGAACGCGACCAGGTCATCACCGGTTTTCACCGGCTGACCGTTGACTACCGTGATCGTGTCACCCGGCTTCAGTCCAGCTTCTTCTGCTGGACCGCCAGCTTTAACATCGGCGATCGTGACGCCGGACTTGACGTCATAAATCTTCGCGACAGCAGGGTTCGGCTCCGCATTGAAGCTCACGCCAATTGAGCCGCGCACCACCTTGTGCTCGGACCCAATGAGCTGGTTGTAAACATTGGCCATCGTGTTCGAAGGCATCGCGAAGCCCACGCCCACATATCCTTGCGCAAAGCCATTCGTATAAATCGCCGTGTTGATGCCAATAACTTGGCCTTCCATATTGACCAGCGGCCCACCGGAGTTTCCGGGGTTGATGGCCGCATCGGTCTGGATAAAGGACTGGAACTGCCGGCCGGGCACGATGTTCCGCCGCGCCTTCGCTGAGACGATGCCTGCGGTGACTGTCTCTTCCAATCCGAACGGATTTCCGATGGCCAGTACCCAGTCGCCGACTTCGAGGGAATCGGAGTTGCCGATCTTGGCCACCGGCAACGGGTGCTTTGGCTCAATCTTGATCACCGCCAAGTCGGTTTCCTTATCAGTTCCGATCACCTTCGCGTCGTACTGCTCGCCCGGCGGATCGTCTTTCAGATGCACGCGGACTCGGGTCGCACCTTCGACCACATGCTGATTAGTGACAATGTAGCCCTTCGGATCGAGAATCACGCCCGAGCCTAGCGCGCGCTGTTCACGTGGGCCGATCTCGGGCAACTGATCGAATGGGCCGAAGAAAGGCCCGTTGAAGAAGAAATCAAAGAAGTCCTGGAATTGATTGTCCTGATCATCGCCCGGAGGATTGGGATTCTGACGGCGACGCCTCGGGGTGCGCCGCTGAGTTTTGTCATAAGCCTCAGTGTTGATGGTTACGACAGCAGGAGCGACCTGCTTGGCGATTGCCACAAAAGTGCTTGATAGCTGCTTCGGAGCAGGCACCTGAAGTTGCGCGGCAGGAGAAGGATCAATCTTTAGCGGCTCACTCGCATTCGCCGTCCGAGGGATGGCAGTTCCAATGCCAACGCCGATTGCGAAAATTGCGAGAATCAATGCGGATATAAACACATCACGGCGTAAGCGATTTTTGGATACCCTTTCGACGGTTTTTTCTAGCTGTGCACGAACGTCTGCGAATCTGTTTTGCGTCATGCGTGCCTCCCGGCGTGACGCCTGAACAATTTGCTTTCAAATTCACATCCAAAAAAATTCGGGCAGGCGGGGAACAGCGGCTGAACGTCGCTCCCGCGCCCGAAAGGAGGGACGGCCGAGGGATGCCGCCCCTCATGCCAGGCGGGAACAACTTGCTTTGTGCGGCTGCCGCGACCAGCGGTAGCTGGCGATGGCCCGCACATTACTTCGTCGTGCTCTTGCAGGTGCTGGAGACCTTCTCCACGTCAGTGACATTGAAGGTCGACTGCGAAGATTTAGAGCTTGTGCTCGACGAGGAAGAGCCGGATGTCGAGCTGGAGCTGGACGCAGTCGCTTCGGTGCCTGTGACCTTCACTTCCTCACCGACATGGCTGCTAAGCTTGGAAGTGTCACCCGCAAGCTGATACGTCTTGCCCGAGTCAGCAGTCAGTGTGTAGTTCCCAGCAGACCCGCTCAAGCAGCCTTGAAGCGAGGTGTTATTCGCGAATCTCCTAGTCGAAGCTTGAGAGCAGCGAACGACCGTGTGGCAGGAGGCTTGCTGGAGATGGATTACTACGCGCTTCTGGGAATACCGACGACTGCCGATCAGAAGGCGATCCGTCACGCTTTTAGAATGCAAGTGCGTCGGTATCACCCCGACATGGGGCGAGATGCTTCGCCGGAGAGGTTTCGCGCCGTTGTCAGCGCCTATGAAACGTTGAGCGATCCGACTCTCCGAACGACCGCGTACTGGTCATCTACGGACAAGGCCACGCGAAGCTGCTGCGCTCTTTCGTGCAAGGCTCGCCGGACCTGCAGTTCGTCGATCCGCTCACGGTGTTGAGGTAAGCGCCTAGACCTCTTCGGCCTTGCTGATCAATTCTTCGCCCAGTTGGTACTTTGATGCGCTCTGGAACACGATTAGCGGATCAGCTCTTTTTCGAGGTCACCGCAAAGAAGCTCGCCGGCTCCTGGTGTACGTTTGTTCCGCCGCAAGAAGGACAGGTCACGCCGCCTTCTTCATAATCGGCAAGGGTGAGAGTTGTTTCAAAAGGCTTGTCACAGTCTTCGCAGAAAAATTCATAACGCGGCATACTGCACCTACACATGCTTTTGAGAAAAGTCTTACCTTTGCCGATTATGAAGGAGGACACAGTATGAAGAAACTCGCACTACTTGCTGCCCTTCTGTTCTTGTCGGCAACGTGGGTCGTCGCCCAGCAAAGTGGAACATCATCCACGACCACCACAAGCAGCAGCACAACGTTTCCGCAAAGCGGATTGAAATCGTCGGGAGACGCCAAGCCACAGATCATGGTGCTTGGAATATTCCATCTGGTCTTGACCAACAACATGTTCACGCAGCACCAAGGTGACACCATGACTCCGAAGCGCCAATCTCACACGCATCATCGACTCTCCGAACGACCGCGTACTGGTCATCTACGGACAAGGCCGTCGTCCACCTGGTTTCTGATCGCTCGCAGGGCTGATTCAAAATCGGGATATCCGGTTAGGATGAACGACCTCGCCTGCGGCTGCACGCGCCGCATTGCGCTGACAACCGTGAAGCCGTCCCCCGGTTCGCCAATGTTGAGGTCAGACAGCAGGATGTCGAATTGCGTCTGGCTGATTGCGGCGATTGCTTCTGCAACGGTGCCGACCGCCGTCACGTCGAATCCGTTCCGTTTCAGGATCGCCGGGAGAGTGACACGGATGGACGGCTCATCGTCAACAAAGAGTACTCGTTTCCCGGCCGTCATGGTGTCTCCAGCAAATACTTGGATGCAGCAACATACATCAGCGCCAATTTTTTGGCGTGCGGCAGGCGGGGCGGCTTACCGCTCCTGGCATGAGGTGACTGCTTCAATCAGTGCCTCGGGGCCACTGATCCCGGAAACGGCAATATCGGCATACCGTTTCTTGCCCGCGTATGGCGTCTTGGCGACGTACACAACGCAACCATTGGGCCGCTTGGAACGGAACCGCTCGGCGTACTCAGCAGCGAGTTCGTCCGGAATCGTATGGCAGATGACGAGAGCGTCGAACTGCTGCGATTCGAGCGCGGAGATGGTCTCCTCGTGAGTGTCCGTAGTGACGGCTTCGCAACAAAACGCCTTGAGGACTTGAGCGCGAAGCAACATCAGTTCTCGATTTCGGCTGACCGTCAGCACGCGCGGCCGTTCTGACATTCTTTCAGCCCCTTGCGGATATTAGGCACGCATCTAAGATGTACCCCCCCCCGAAGCGATGTCTGGCCTCAAAATTGCATCGGCCTTCGTCGGAACGGGCAACTCAATTTACCGGTGCGGAGCCGCCGAGGGGTTTATCGCTACCTGTATCCGATCTTTTGCTGTCTTAAAAAATCTTGGTGAGGTTTTTCCGAAATTCGGCCTCTGTATAGGTGAAGGGAAAAATATGGCCGGCCGGAACGAGAGTGAGTCGCGGCGGGTCACCCAACTTGTCGCTCGATTCATCTGCCTTGATCCGACTGCCTGTGATCCCTTCGTCAGGAGCAACGATCAATGCCAACAAAGGAGAACAATTGCCAATGTGGCGTATGTCAGGTTGAGCATGACCTGCTCGATTCGCTGAGCACACAAACAGCCCGAATCCACTTCCAGGCACTTGCCGCTAACCACCCGATTCTGACCCACTTCGATTCGCCCACTGATGTGATCGCGCGTCTGCACGACCACGGACAGGTCGAAACGGAAAATCACAATGGATGGAACGAAATCCTGCATGCGCTGGTCAGCAGCCTCGCAGACAGGACCACGGAAGACATCGGGCAGCAATTGCTCCTCGTTGCATTCACTCCGACGATCCACAAGATGTACAGAGAGGTCTGCCAGAAATTCCCTAGCTTGTGCCCGGAGGACATCGCACAACAGGCGACCGTGTGTTTCCTAGAAACTGCGCGGTCACCCGAAATGCACAGCCTCAATGGGCATCTGCCGGGGGCGCTGGCAATCCGCTTTCGCCGGCGATTATTTACGTGGGCACTTGCGGAAATCCGGCAAACGGCGCCTTTGGAGGAATTGCCACCGCCCGGTTCAGAACCGATGTCGGATGACAACTTCGAAGACGGCGTCCTGGTAGAGCAACTGCTAGCGAAGGCACAGCGGCTCGGGGTTCTTTCGGAGGCCGAGGTACAGCTCCTTCGCAAGTTTTATTGCGAAGGTTGCCAGCCGGAAGAACTACGGGGCGATGATGGCGGTCGCTCAGCGATTGCCGTTTATCACCGAATCCAACGGGCTGTCTATCGCCTACGCCGGCTCGCCGGTCGAGAAGCGACGACCGCTTCCTCAGTTGTACAGAACGGGTCCCAAAAATATTTTTCGAATCACGCGGTCGAATTTTCCCGGAACACTGGCATTAGGAATAGTGAAGGGGATTTTTCACCGGAGCTATCCCACGTGCCGCAACTCGAACACGACATCTCGCAGATCCCAGCTTGATGCCGTCCGAGTAGCGTTGCGGAAGATGTTCACAATCACCTCGTGACCACCTTGGGAGCAGGCTCTGTCAGCACTCACATGCTGACCCTGCTCCCGCTTCTTCGCTCCGGCAGAGTCCCGACTTCTCTATCTGAGGAGGACGAGATGTTTCGGGTAATCAGCCGTGAGCGACGACTAGCAGCGCGTCGAGTCGCACGCTCTATCGGATCAGTCATCGTGACATTGGTGCTCGGCTCGCCTGCGTTCGCCCAGGTTGGCGGCGACCGGGTCACTTCATTTCTTTCCAATTCCCTGAGCTACGCCCAGGGTCTCGGCATTTTTGGTGCCGGATTCCTCGTGATCTGGGCGGTCGCAAACATCGCTCGTGAACGGCCGAGCGGAAAACAGTGGGCTGGGGCAGGCGGCGCGCTGCTGCTGTCGTCCATGTTGCAACTCCTTCGCACGTTCGCAGGTTGATCCATGCCATTGCGACTCAAACCCGTAGCACGTTCGCTCTCAGTCCGCGCTGAGTTCTTCGGATTGGAACTGGAAGACTGGGGATTCGTGATCGCCTGGGCAATAGTCATCCGGCTGATCGGGGATCACATCCATCGTGTGCTAGTCGGATTCCTGCCAGTTTCAACCGTGATGACGTATGGCTCAGCCGCCATTTTGGTCGTACTGATCCGCTGGGCTAAACATGGCAAGCCGCGTGGCTATCTCGTCGCGTGGATTCAGCACCACTTCCGCCCGAAAGCGCACAGCGCTCGTGCTAACGGCCCAGCGCTGCCTTACTTGATCGAGAACGAAGAATGATTGAAGCATCGACAGTTCATGTCATTGCGGCGCTCATTAGCGCGCTGGCTATCGTGATATTTGCTTTGGCAGTTTTCATACCGCAAGCCGCCGCACACCGCACCAGCGAGACGTGCAACCAGAAAGGGCTTTCATCGTTGGCCGCACGAATTCCCATTTCGGACATTCGCGACGATCTGATCGTGCGGCGTGATGGCTCATTCTGTGCGGGATGGGAATGCGTCGGAACCGCTACTCAGTTTGCCGATGCGGAACGCCTTGAATCACTCAGCAGTTCGCTCGATGCGTTCATTAAGGGAATCCGTCATCCGGAAATTGAACTTCAGTTCCGTTACCAAATCGGCTATGAGACGCCAAAGGTTCTCGATGAGAGAAAGGCCCAAAGCAATTCCGTCAATTCGCCTGCCGCCTGGCTCGAAGAGAACCGCGTCTCATTCTGGCGCTCGGCAATTGATGCCGGCCAGATTCGCTCGATCAGGCTTCTGGTCTTCTTGGCTTGGAAGCCCTCGCGCACGTGGGAGACGCGCTCGGCTGGTTCGCGATTCGCAGCGGCGTTCTGGCAGGGCCTCGCGCAAGAAAGATTCGGGAAATTGCCGAGCATTCTTAGGACTGCGTTGAACGAATCGCGTACGAAGGCTCTCGTTCAGAGGAATCGGCAGGAACACAATCGACTTGTTGCCGAGTTCAATCAGATCCTCGAAACCTACCGCATCGCTCTTGAAACGATCACGCCTGTTCGTCGTCTCGACGAACCTGAGCTAGTGCAACTGCTTTATCGGTCGCTGAATCCGGAAGAACGTCAGATTCCGACTCGCAAACCGCAGGATTCACTGCTCAACACAGATTGGTCAGAGGGCGTTCGCTATCTCGATCTCGGCGGCGTACTCAAGGCAGTCGTCACGCTATCAGAATTGCCGGAAGCGACTTTCGCCTCGCTACTGCGACCATTGATGGCACTCGACTTCTCGTCAGAGATCGTTCTGAATATTCGCGTTCCGAATCAGACCGCCAAGGTACGCAAGCTGCGGAGACTGCTGAAGAAGAGCCTGGCGTTTCAATTGCGGAAAGACGGCAGCCGTCGGCGTGACTTCCAAGCAGCGGCTCTTGAGAAAGACACGGTTGACACGCTGACTTCCGCCATCACGTCATCACAGCGGATTACCGAAATCGAACTCGCTGTCCTTGTTTCGGCTTCGACAATTGCGCGCACATCCGCCGAACGTGAGAAGGCTGAACACGAACTGGCGCAACGAGCCGAGTCAGTCCTGCAGGCATTTGGGCAATTGAACGGCGCCCGAGGATACCAGGAAGACACGGCGCTTCTTCCGACATTCATTTCATTCCTGCCAGGCGTGCACGGAGTACGCAAAACCAATCGCGAATTTACTTTGCTTTCCGGCCAGTCCGCGGATTTTGTGCCAGTTGAGATTCCTTGGACCGGCACTCACGATGACACACCTGCCTTCCTGAGCAGGACTCGCGAAGGTACCCTGCTGCGCTTCAATCCGTTCAGCGCCGAGCTGACGAATGGAAATGTTCTTGTCACCGGCAAGACCGGCTCGGGCAAATCCTTCCTGATTAAGCAGCTCCTTTTACAGTTCCAGGTGTTGAACCCACGAATCGCGATTGTCACGAAAGGCGCTGACTATCGCGCTGTGGTCGAGCTTCTGGGCGGTCAATATCGCGAAATCGGCCTTGCCACAAGGCTGGTCAAGAATCCCTGGGATCTAAGAAGCGACAGCCTAGGACCCGACGCAACACAGATCGCTGGTGTCGCATCGCTGGCCTTCCACATGGCCGGAAAAACTGGATCAGATGATGCCGTCACACTCAACTTCCTGGAGAAGGCAGTTCGCATGACTTACGAGCGTCTACTCGCCATAGGCAAGACGCCTCGTTTCTCTGATCTCAAGTGGACGCTCGAACACTATTCCTTCGAGAACGCAGTCATCGAGCAGCTTGCGCACATGCTGGTCCTCAAGCTGAACCGCTGGACTGGCGAGGGTGTGTGTGCCCAACTCTTCGACCGCGAGACAAGCCCGGAACTCGAAAAGACTGAAGACATCATCTGTTACGACATCGACGGACTCAAAGATTCTCCTGAACTGCAAACTGCTGTTGCCTTCACTATTGCTCGCGCAGTTGACCAACAGATCGGTCGCAAAGATTCGAATGGCACTCTGCGGCCCACGATAGCTGTTTTCGATGAAGTCTGGGCGATGCTGGCAGATCCCGTATTGGGAACGCAGATTCTCAATGCGTTCCGCACCGCGCGTAAGCGATACGGCTCAATCATCGCGGCGAGTCAGGGCATTGAAGACTTCGTCGGCACTGCTGAATCGCCGCACACGATTGGCTTGGCAATTCTGCAAAACACTGACGCGAAGTTCATCTGTGCTCAACTCGGCGAACTCTCGCGCTTACGTGAAGTCTTACATCTCTCCGAACCCGCTCTCGAAGCGGTGAAAGAACTGCGCAATGCGCCAGGTCATTTCGCCGAAAGCTACTTGCTTGTCGCCAATCAGCCTGAGTCGAGCACGGTCATTCAGCTCACGGCAACACCATTCGACTACTGGGCGACGACCAGTCATCCGCTCGAAACAGATTTCCGGGAGAAATTCGCAAAAGAGCATCCCGAGTTGTCCGCATTGGAAGTCATCTATCGGCTTGGCGTGATGCACCCGAAGGGAATCACGTCAGCTCCAGCAAACAATCGAAAGGGGATTTATGCAACAGCTTCGTAGAAGGATTGCGCTCGCCGGCGCGGTGCTGGTGGCCACACTTGTGCTTCCTGTGGCGGCGCACGCGATCTTCGGGACGATGCCTGTCATTGACTGGACGGCAGTTGCGCGTATCGGTGAACAGATCGGCGTTTCGCGCGACACGCTGAATACCCTCGGTCTTTACGTCCAGCAATACAACCGAATTAATTACGGCGTTCAAGAAGGAGTTGTGCTCGTTCGGGGGCGGAGCCTGCAGGGCCTACTAAACCGTGCAGTCGGGAGCGAGTTTCCTGAATTCCAGCAATTGCAACGCGACTTCCGCAATGTCGTTATCGATTCTTCGATGATTCGTCAAGACATTGAGATTTCCTACGGCGCAACGTCCGGCAACTTCCCGCTGATTCGCAAGAAGAGAATCGATGCGGCGGATGCAACTGCAACGCTGGGTTTGTACGACGCCTCCCAGATGGAGCTAGTGTCAGAACAGGAAGAAATGGACGCAAATGACATCGAGGCCAGAGCGGTGGACGCGAGTCCTGGCGGTGCGGCGAAGCTGTCGGCTGCCGCCAATGGGGCACTGCTGAGGTCTCAAGCGTACAACCAGAGACTTTTGGCGCGATTGATGCGAATGCAGGCGCTCTCCTTAGCACGCGAGAATTCCATTGAGAAGGAGCAGGAGCAGACGCGACAGGACCAAGTGAATGCAGTCGGAGGCATGGTCGGAAGTATGCAGTTGTCCTACGGAATTGGTGACAGGGTGCGGTAATGCTTGATCTTGGCAGCATCGGTCGATTCTTAGCGGCGCTCGGCGGACTGTGGGACCGCTCAGAACAGTACCTCCCGCTGATGATGGGAATCGCTTTCCCTCTTGCTGCACTGGTGTTCACGTTCAGCATGTTGCAGGCGTTCCTGCAAGACAACACAGAGGAAGATTATTTCCGCATTATGGCCAGGTTCGGCATCACGCTGGCAGTTCTGGGCGACTATCAAGACCTCTTCGCAAAATTCAACTCAATGAGTTCCGATCTGGCCCACCGGTTCGCCGATCCAAACAGCTTCCAGAACTTTTTCCAACAGGTTCAGTCGCAGTTCAGCGATCTGAACGGAGTGCTCGCCTTCGCAACGAGTTGGGTCTCAAGCATCGTTGCGATGCTGATCTTGTTATCTGCCGTAATTCTTGTTATCGCCTATGTCGGCTTGGTCGCTGCTCAAGCCATTGCCGTCGTTCTGCTCTATGTCTTTGGTCCACTTCTCATCGCCCTGATACCAAGCCGGCAGCTCAGTTCGGTCACCTACGGCTATTTGCGAGCACTGCTGCAGGTGCTTTTGTGGCCAGCCGTATGGAGCATCATGTTTGCCCTGTTCACCGGGGCGCTGGTGAAAGTGTTTGTCTCCGGCCCAGGGATAAATCTGGTCCCATCAATGTTGCTTGTCTTGATGGCGATCTTGCTCACTCAGATTCCTCGCCTCACCGGATATCTCACAACTGGAGCATTGAATGCGACAGGTGCAGCACTTTCGGCTTTGATAACTGCTGGCATGGCTTACGTGAGTTATCGCGTAGTTGAGACAGGCGCGTCGGCTGCGCTTGCTTATGCAACTGGTGGCGCTGCCGTCACAGTTCCGCAAGCAGTCGGACATTTCGCGCGAAGTCGAAGCACGGAAACGACCAGCGTTCCGCCGCAAACAAACTTCGTACCCCTACCTCCACCGGCAGCCGCATGAAAGGTATCAACCATGAGCACTGAAACTCTGATTTCGGATCAACTCCAACAGGCCAAGTTCGAGCTGGGGGACTACCCAGAGTTTTACAGCCATCTGGCGATTCAGGCGCGCCGCGCATCACGAGTTGCACTGGTCGCGTGCGGTGTCGCACTTATTGCGATTGTTTCGGCCATCCTCGCGCAACTGAGACCGCCCATACTCCTCCGCGTGCAGGACGGCAAAGTTTCCGCGCTGACCGGCTCCGGCGTCGATATTGCTCAGAACGCGGCGCAACAGCAGCCGGATGAGTCTGAAAAGCTGGCCTTCGTGAGTGGCTTCCTCGACCACTTCGTGAACATCGATCCGGTGACGGTGAAGCGAAACACAACACTCGCACTAAACGAAATGACGGGTACTCTGCGCCAGCAGATCCTTGCTCAACTGAACGAGCAGCATTTCGTTGACACAGTGCGCGATAACAACGTCACCGCAACGCTCGCTGTTAAATCCGCAGAGCTGGTGAATGGCGATCCTTACACCGCCGTTGTCTTTGGGCAGAAGCGGCTAACAACCCTTATCAATGGTCAGGAAAACAAGAAAGAACTGCTGGTGAAGTACGTCATCCGGCTTGCGCCGGTGCCACGCGCCGCCAGCAACGGGTGGAGTGGCCTCGAAGTGGCTGACTACAAGGAGGAGGTGTTGCAGCAATGACGAAGTTCCTCTATATCACGATTCTGCTTCTTTGCGCCCTTGCCGGCGTAGCGCAGTCCCAACCCGGCGCGCCCCAGGAATCCTTGGACAATGGTCTTGTGCCGTTGGCGGCACCGTACACAATTTCGACGGCTCCGCACTTCGCTGTTCTGGTTCAGTTTCCCCGCACCGATTCAATTCGGCGAATCGCGTTAGGAGACAGCAACTATTTCCTGGCTGAGGCGGATAAAGACGATCCACATTACGCGATCGTGAAGCAAATTAGAGCGTCTGGAGC
>CADDZN010000004.1 GCA_902812375.1 bacterium
AGCTGAAGCGGAGTATCCAATGAGATATTCAGCAGTTGCTTGAGCCGCAGATATGCGACCTCGCGATCGCTCTGACGCTGAATCACGATGGGACGCTGGTTCGCGCTCGAGACCTGGGCGCGCAGAAGCTCGAACTCCGAGACGTTTCCGACGTTGCGCGCGAGCTGCGTCTGCCGCAGCACATTCTCCGTTTGAACCGCCGAGGACTCAGCAAGCGCGACGAGGCGATCTGCGAGCGCTGCATCGAAATAGGCCTGAGTGACATCCAGCCGGATCTGGGCGCGCTGAGCGGCCAGCTCGATGTCCGCTGACTCGCGTCCCGCATTCGCGACTGCGTTCTGTGCCCTGATCCGCCCGCCCGCAAAAAGATTCTGCGAGAAGGAGAGGCCAAGGTTGTACTGGTTCTTGGCACCGAAGCCAAGACTGCCAAACGACGAGAAAGGATTCCCGCCGAGTGAGCAGCGGGCAGCATTCTCGAGTCCGGCAAGTCGCTCGGCGGTTGTAGCGTCGGGACCGAGTAGGTATTGGTCGCAGGGCGCGGCGGGCGGCAGCGGCTTGGTCGTGTCGACCGGAGGAGCGCTGCCACCGATGCTCGAGAATTGCGACGCGAGCGTTCTGGTGTATCCCGCTGTCCCATTTATCTGCGGAAGGTATTGGCTACGCGCCTGGTATTGCTGGCCTTCGGCGCGCTGAACTCCGGCGCGCGCGATACGAATCGTCTCGCTCTGCGATTCCGCGGTACGCACGGCTTCGTCCAGGGTGAGTGGGCGAGCCTGGACGACGGATGCCTGGCCGGCCAGGGGTTGCTGAGCAGGAACCGCGTCAGTTACCACGCCGCTCAGGCCTACGGGAAGAAAGAGAGAGATCAGTCCGCGGGCAATTCGCGGGCGGAATTGGGATTTTCTTTGAGACACTGTTCAGGCTGAAAGTTGTTTGGTTCTTTTGGTCTGCTTAGTCGTCGTTCGGCGCGTCCCGATTTCGACACCGATGGCGCGCAATAGAAATCGGGCATACATCTGCGCTGCTTTGGCCTCGGGCTGCGGATAGACGTCGGGCATCATGCTCCGACCCATCGCGTCGGCGAAGATCGCCCCCATCAGCATGGCTGAGGCTGTTTTCGGCTCGAACTTCTCCCTGGCCCTGCCCTGCCTTTTGAGCGTGGCGAGATAGTGACAGAGACTGATCGATGCCTGTCGTGGTACGTAGCTCGCGCACTGGGACATCTCGGGCCTTTCCTCGAGTTCACCCATTGTCTTACGGATGATCGAGCTCTGAAGTCTCAAGTGTTGAATGAAGGACTCGCTCCACAGCGTGAGCTCGCGTTCCGGATCAGACGGAACATCGGGCAGCGTGGCGAGGCCATTGGACTGGGTGAGGTGCTGCATCGCTTCCTTGATGAGCGCCTCTTTCGATCCGAACTGCCGGAAAATCGTGATCTCGTTGACACCCGCGGCTTCGGCAATTCGCCGAGTGGTCGAGCCGCGGAACCCGTGCTGCGCGAACACCTGGGCGGCGGCGTCCAAGATATCTTCTCTACGATGCATGGCCAGGATATTAGAGCAGACGGGCCCAGAATGCAAGTAGTTACTTACTTACACAGGCGTTCCTACTATAGTGTTGGAGAACAGAGATTTGGCAAGGGCTTCGGACCTGGATAGGGCGTTTGACGCCGCGGTTGGCCAGGTGCGGCGTTCTCTCGAACGCGGCCTCACCACCAGGCAGGGTTCGCCCGCGGATGCGCAGCTGCGCAAGCTGGAAAGCGAGCTCGAGATGCAGCGTGCACAAGTATTGAAGACTGGAATAGTTGACCGCATCTGGTTTCAGCAGACGCTTCGCTGGATCGATGAGTGGCTTCCCGAGACGGAGATAATGTTGATTGCCGTCCTCGGTCGCATCGCGAGGGCGGCGGCGCCCCCGGTGTGATCCTTCCGGAATTCCCATATATATTCCGCACGTGCGCAACAACGTCGTGTCGAGAACTTTCGCAGGGTTGCTATCGCTCTGGCTCGCCATCTGTATGGTCGAGCCTGCGCAATTGCATACGTGCGCGATGCACGGCGGCCTTGCGATCGACCAGAATGCATCGTCGCCACAGGCGGCAGGCGCCGCCCATCACATGGCGACGCACCGGTCGCACGACTCGAACCATCGGAGCAACGACAGCAAGTCACATCAATGTAGCTGTCTTGGCGATTGTAGCGGCGGAAGCGCATCGGTCGGACTACCCGCCGTCAGGGCATCGGCTCTATCGGCACTCATTGAAGATCGGAGGGCCGTGGGCTTCGCCTACGACTCGCCCGTCGTCGTTACTCCGGACTTCGTACTCCAGTTCGCCAACGGTCCACCCGCCCTCCTCTACCGCGCGTAACTAACGCTTCCGGCCCAACTCGAGTGGCCACGGAAGCTTGCCTGCGACATGCTGTCGCTTCAGGCGCGCGGAATCCGATTCACCCATTGAGACGTTCGTGGTAATGCCATTCGCGCACACACGTCTCCGGATTCAGAGGAAATATGAAAACGCAGCAGCAGCGAAAATATTGCCTTTCAGTCGCGCGATATGTCGCGTGGCTCATTTCATTCGTCGTCATCACAGCCTCAGCCGGTGCACAGTCGCCGAGCTCGGTGAGCGGGAAGGTTGTGGATGACTCCGGCGCGCCCGTCGTCGGTGCCTTCATTGCGGTCGATTCTGCTCTTCCTTCAGCTCAGACCGATGCAAGTGGAGCGTTCCAGATCGATTCGTTAAGCCCAGGTGGACACGCGATTCGCGCGCGGCGAAGCGGTTACGTCGAGTCGGTCGATTCAGTTCTCGTCGGCGACACCCCAGTTCCGGCGTTGCTTATCACACTTCGGAGAAAGGTGGCAACTCTTCAGGGAGTCACCGTTATCGGGACGAAATCGGACCTTGCCGAGACCCGTGAACAGCTCGCCGAGGTGCCAGGCGCGGTTGCAATGGTCGACGCAGCGCAGATTCGGCAATCGCGCCAGGCGAACATGAAGGATGTTCTGCGGTTTGTCCCAGGCGTCTACATCCAGCCAAGGTTTGGCGCGGCCGACGAGAGTCAGATTTCTATCCGCGGCTCGGGCCTTCGCGACAACTTCCACGCACGCGGCGTCAACCTCCTCGTCAATGGGATGCCCTATCGCAATGCCGACGGCTTCACCGATTTCGAGTCGCTGGAGATGCTCACTACCGAGGCGGTCGAAGTCTATAAAGGTGGAAACGCCCTTAGGTACGGCGGCTCGACATTGGGGGGTGCAATCAATCTCGATACGAAAACCGGTTACAGCGCCAGTCCGGTTGGATTATTTGCCGAAGGCGGGAGCTACGGCTTCTATAAGACTCAGATCGAGTCGGGCGACCGTCGCGGCAACTCCGATTACTACGCGAGCTACGCACACACTTCGCTGGCTGGATATCGGAATTGGTCCGCACAGCGTCGAGACAGGGTCAATCTGCACGCCGGTTTCCAGATCTCTGACAACACGGATGCGCGCGCATTCTATTTCTTCGCGCACGTCAACGAACAGTTACCGGGCTCCCTCAGTCGCGCAGATCTCGAGAATGATCCGCGCGCGGCTGACCCCGGAAACGTCGCGAACAGATGGGGCCGCGATTACGGTCTTCAGCACATTGGTGTCCAGCTACGAACCCAGTTCACTCCGACGCAGCGACTCGAGATCAGCCCCTACCTCCAATATCGGAACATCGACCACCCGATCTTCCAGGTCATTGCGCAGCTCAGTCACGACTATGGCGCGGAAATCCGGTACGAGAATACGGCGACTCTGGGCCCTCTCGGTAACAGGCTGACGTTTGGCTTTCAGCCGGCCTACGAATCGATGTTGAATCACCAGTACGTTAACGTCGGCGGCGAGCACGGCGCGCTCACCAAGAATCAGCACGATCGCGTCAAGAGTCTCGCGCTGTACGGCGAAGACGTCCTGTCGCTCTCCGCGAAGTTGTCCGCGGTGGTCGGCCTGCGCGCCGAACGTACCACGCGCGAGACTGAAGATTTCTTCCTCTCCGATGGCGATCAGTCCGATATGCGCGTCTACAAGCCCGTAAGTCCAAAAGTCGGATTGATCTATTCTCCCGCCGTTGGCACCCAATTATTTGCGAACGCGAGCAAGAGCTTCGAGCCGCCACTCTTACTCGAGCTGAACAGCCTGACCGTTCCGGGTTTTATTTCACTCAAGGGGCAAAGCGCCTGGCAGTACGAGCTCGGCGCGCGCGGGCGCAATCTCTCCCTCGACTGGGATGCTTCGGCGTTTTACATCGACGTGAGAAATGAAATTCTCAACATCAACGTCCAGCCTTTCGCCGGCGCGACCTTTACTGTACCGACTTACCGCAATGCGCCCAGGACCAGACACTCGGGTGTGGAGTTGGGCTTGTCATACCAGATTCCTGGCGCAGTGTTCGTCCACGGTGATGTGACTGACCATCTGTCGCTCCGTACATCGTACACTCTTGCGCGGTACACTTACGTCGAAGACCCGGATTACGCGGGAAACGATATTCCTGGCGCTCCACACCAATCGATGACGGCCGAGATCAAGTACACGCATCCGTCGGGGTTCTCGCTCGCGCCAAGTGTGGAGTGGATTCCGAAGGCTTATTTTGTCGACAGCCAGAACACCGTGAAAAACAACGCGTGGGCCAACCTCTCACTCCGTGCCGACTTCGCCGCATCCAATGGAATGAGCGTATTTATCGCCGCCCAGAATCTGACGAACCGCGTTTTCTCCCAATCTGTCCAGGTCGATAACGCTGCTGGCAAATGGTTCGAGCCCGCGGACGGGCGATCCCTTTATGCCGGCTTGCGTTGGACACATTGAGGATCGATGCGGCCCACCGCCGAGTTTGCTTCTCGATGAAGCAGATACTGCTCTTTGCCTGCTTCATGCTCATCTCGCCGGTGACGGCGAATGGGGGCGCTAATGAGTTCTTTCACGCTGCACTCCTGCACTCCACGCCGGCCGCCAACAGTCATCTCGCTCGCGCGCCCGATAGTCTTCGCCTCGTCTTCAGCGAAGGTGTTGTCGCGGATCTAAGCCAGGTCTCGCTGGTCGGTCCCGCCGGAAAAGCGGTGGTGCTTCGCGTTGCGAACGACCCGCACGATGTACACGCCCTCATCGGTGCGATAGATGCTGCTCTCCCCGGGCGGTACCGGGTTACATGGCATGTGGTGTCGGCCGACGGCCATCCCGTTGGAGGCACATTCGAGTTCACGGTCGAATCGGCAAGAAATGAGGCAACCACAAAGCTGCCCGCTACCGGCGTGACGCCTTCACGGGGTTCTGATACAGTGATTGCCTCGCCGACAGTGCCTCCCGCACCAGCACAGAGCTCTTCGACACCCGTTCTCGCATCCCTCCTCAGGGGCGTTGGACTGGGCGCGATGATGGCGGGCTTGGGCCTGCTCTTTTTCGGGGCGACCGCACGCACTGGTCAGGCGCGGGTGCCAGGTTCGCTTGCTACGAGGCTGATTGCATTTGGATCTGTACTGCTGGTTGCGCACCTGCTCGCCTGGCTTCGCAATATCTCGCCGAGCGGGGCCTTCGACAGCGGCTTCGTTGCGTCTGTTCTGGGTTCTACTCCGGGGCGCGCAGAGATGCTTAGGGTAGCGCTCGCGCTCCTCGCACTTTGGGCGGTCGCTCTCGCTCGTCGCAGCGTACTTGCTTTGATCCTGGGATCAGCCTGTCTCATAGTCAGTGGCGCGATCGGACACCCGGCCGGTATTCAACCACTCTGGACGATTCCTTCGAAGGCGATCCATCTGCTCTCCGGGAGCGCATGGCTCGGTGGCCTGCTCTGGTTGGTAACCGATGCACGCCGCGAGGATGTCGACTTTCCCGCGGAAGCTCGGCGCGTGTCGAAAATTGCTCTGATATCCGTGGTCCTCATTCTGTTATCTGGAGTGATCCAGATACGATTTTTCCTGCGGGAGCCCGGCGATTTGATTCATTCGGATTATGGAGAGCTGGCATCGCTAAAAATCCTCGGGCTTCTCATCCTTATCGGCTTGGGCGCGTTCAACCGATATCTTCTGTTGCCCGTGGTTGACGATTCCGCAACGCGTCCCGCGTTGTCACGCACAGTTCGTCAGGAGGTCGCTATCATCACGGCGCTCATCATCATCGGTGGCTTTCTCGCGTATGTAGCGACGCCCTCCTCAGCCAGAGATCAGGCGACAATGGCCATGGATCGAGCCCGATGAGACTTTCTGGCATTGCTTCACGACTCGCGCGCGCCGGTTGGAGCCGGACAGCGATTGTCATTCTTATGATGATAGGCGCGCCGAGGGCTGCCTTAGCGCACGCGGTGGTGTTCCCGAAGACATCGTCGCCTGGCGCCTACGAGAAATACGTACTGAGAGTGCCCAATGAGCGCGACGTGCCCACGATCAGAGTGGAGCTCCACTTCCCGCGCGGCTTGAGGGTGGTGTCGTTCGGTGATGTGGCTGGATGGCGGCTGGAGGTCCTGCGCGACACGGCGCAGAATATCACTGGCGCGGTGTGGACCGGTTCGCTGCCGAAGGAGCGGTTTGTCGAGTTTCCATTCATCGCCGTCAATCCGCAAGAGAACACAACGTTGAGCTGGCCGACGTATCAGACCTACGAGGGCGGCGAACGGGTCGAGTGGACGAGTCCCGATTCCACGGCGAAAACGCCGGCGTCGTCGACACTGATCGCGGAGCCAGGCTCTACGAACGCAGGAACGGCCCGCATCGCATTGTATGTAGCGATCGCCTCGCTTCTCATTGCGCTAACTGGGCTTGGCGTGGCGCTCCGGCCGTCGTCGTCTTGACATAACAACTTTTGTTGATATATTAGGTCCATGGCTGTTTCAACCCATTCCAGAACCGAACGTGCGATCGAGCTATTTCACGCACTCTCTGATGAGACCAGACTCGAGATCATCGAGCTGCTGCGCAGGGGCGAGCGTTGCGTCTGTGAGTTGACCGATTCATTGGACGCGGCCCAGTCACGCCTGTCTTTCCATCTCAGAGTCCTCAAGGACGCGGGGATCGTGCGCGACCGAAAGGATGGACGGTGGGTGTATTACGAGCTCGAGCCCGACGTATTCGAGGAGATGCAAGCCCTGATTTCCGGAATGAGGCCGCGCGTACTCAACCGCAGTAAGGAATCCTGTTGCGCCTGATTTTTTTTCGACAACATATCAATAAATCTTGTTAGGAGGTTTCCGTGTCGACTGATTCGAATCTGAAAACCACCGTGCGCGAGAAGTACGGACAGGCAGCACTGCGCGTTACGGAAGGCAATACGGCTTCCGCATGTTGCGGCTCCAGCGCCTGCTGTGGCGCAACTACCGAGGCATGGGATCCAATAACCTCAGACCTCTACGACGAGAAGCAGAAGGCTGGTATTCCCGCCGAAGCTCTACTTGCGTCTCTTGGCTGCGGCAATCCTACCGCGCTCGCCACGCTCCGGGAGGGCGAGACCGTCCTCGATCTCGGATCTGGTGGAGGAATCGATGTCCTCCTCTCGGCAAAACGCGTAGGACCTACCGGCAAGGTCTATGGGCTCGACATGACGGAGGAAATGCTGGCGCTCGCGAACGAGAACAAGCGGCGTGCCGGCGCGGAGAACGTCGAATTTCTGAAAGGAGAAATCGAGGCGATTCCGCTCCCGGACGAATCCGTCGACGTAATTATCTCGAACTGCGTGATCAACCTCTCCGGTGACAAGCACAAAGTCCTGAGCGAAGCTTTCCGGGTCCTAAAGCCAGGCGGGAGATTCGCCGTCTCGGATGTGGTGGTGCGCGGGAATGTCCCGCCAGCCATAAGGCGCAATATGGAGCTCTGGATTGGCTGTGTCGCGGGAGCATTGGAAGAGCAGGACTTTCTCCAACTCCTCGCCGATACAGGTTTCGTAAAGGCCTCGATAGAGCCGACCAGGATCTACAAAGCCGAAGATGCGGCAGCGTTTCTGGCCGGCACCGATCTCAACGCCATCGAGCTCGCATCACAGATCGACGGAAAGTTCATGGGCGCGTTCGTCCGCGCAACCAAGCCAATTGCGGAGTGTTGCGGCACGGATTGCTGTCGCACTGACGCGTCTGGCAGAGATTATTGCGCTACCGATTACTCAAACTGATTTCCCTCAAATAAATTGAAGCCATGATGCCGATCAGAAACGCGACAGACGCCGATCTGGAAGCGGTCGAGCGCCTGCTCTCGGCAAATGATCTTCCCGTCGAGGGCGTGGCCCAGAACTTCTCGAACTTTCTGATCGCCGAGGACGGAGATGGAATCGCTGGCGCCATCGGCCTCGAGAGGTTCGGTCCCGTCGCGCTTCTTCGCTCGGCGGTGGTCGCACCCGAACACCGTGGCACTGGCATCGGCCGCGATCTTGTCGAAGAGCTGCTCTCACGCGCCACGAAGGCCGGCATCGAAGAGGTTTACCTCCTGACAACGAGCGCCGAGGATTATTTCCCGCGATTCGGATTCAGGCGAGCCTCGCGCTCGGCGGTGCCAGAGCCACTAAAGGGATCCGCGGAATTTCATGGCGCATGCCCTGAGACGGCGACAGTGATGGCTCTTTCACTTCGTGAGCCGGCAGGCATTAGCGCGCACTCGGACAACTGATGCGATACGCACTCATATCGGACATTCACGCGAATCTACCGGCACTGCGTGCTGTACTGGCGGATATCGATGCGAGACAGAACGTCGATGCGATTTATCACCTTGGCGATCTCACTGGATACGCACCCTGGCCAAATGAAGTCGTCCAAACGCTGCGTGATCGTGGTATCCCGGCGTTGCCGGCAATTATGATTCAACCGTAGCGACCGATTACAAGCACTGCGGTTGCCGAGCGGATAACGCGCACGAGGAAGAGCTGTCGCATCTCTCTTACGATTGGACGAGAGCACGCATCTCCGCTGAGACCAAAACTTATCTGGCCGGGCTTCCCTTTCGTATCGACATTCGGCCACTCGGCGGTCACCGGTCCGGGCCAACCATCACGTTGATCCACGGTAACCAGACGCTCAACACGGTGTACGTGACAGAAGACCGCGACGACCCCTTTATGGAGAAGATGGCGAGCGATATTGGTGCACGTGCGGGCGACGTCATCTGCTTCGGTCACACCCACAAGCCGTGGGAGCGCGCCGTGAAAGGAGTTCGGTTCGTCAATACCGGAAGCGTTGGGCGGCCCAAAGATGGTGATGCGCGCGCGTGCTACGTGGCGCTCACCGTCGACGCATCAGGCTCGCAAGTTGAATTCGTGCGCGTTGATTACGACGTAGAAGAGACAGCGCGTGGAATTCTGGAGAGCGATTTACCCAGCGAATTCGCCGATGTGATCCGTACAGGTAGATCCGGAGCCGTTGCCGCGGCGTAGCTGCTCCAGGCCGCGCCTCATGGTGCGGCTCTCAATCGCCGGGCAACCGCCTCCGCCTGCGAGAAAACTCGAAGGAAATTCTCGCCAGCGAGCTTTCTGAGATCGCTGTCTGACCAGCCGCGTCTCGCGAGCTCGGCGAAGAGAGCCGGAAAGGTTGATACATCCTCCAGCCCCTGGACGACCTCCGTGATCCCGTCGAAGTCGCTTCCGATTCCAACGTGATCGACGCCCGCGACCTTGCGCACGTACTCGATTTGATCGGCAACCTGTGACAGCGTGGCGCGCGGCTCGAGATGGGCTGAACGCCAGTCCTTGATTGCGCGCGTGATTGCCGCGGTGTCGGCTCCGTATTTCTTCTGAAGCTCTCCGATCGCCGGACGCGTGGACTGATCGTACTGATAGACCGCGGGCGAGACAAAACCGGTGACGAACGGCACCATCACGATCCCACCGTTCGCGGTGACACGCCGGAGTATCGAGTCCGGAACGTTCCGCGCTACATCGACAAGTGCGCGCGCGCCCGAATGTGAAAAGATGACGGGAGCCCGCGTCACGTTGAGCGCATCACTCATCGTGGCTGGTGACACGTGCGAAAGATCGACGAGCATGCCGAGCCGATTCATTTCGCGCACGACGCTATCGCCGAAAGGGGTGAGGCCGTTGTGCTTCGCGGAATCGAGAGCGGCATCCGCCCAGGAGAGGGTCACGTTGTGGGTGAGCGTCATGTACCTGACGCCCAGGTCATAGTACGCGCGTAATACTCCGAGCGAGTTCTCGATGGCGTGTCCACCCTCGAGCCCGAGCAGCGATGCAAGCCTGCCTGCCTTGAAGTCGCGCCGGATGTCGTTGGCGCTGAGCGCGAGCGCGAGCCGGTCCGGGTATTTCTCGATCATGCGCCGCGCGATATCGATTTGTTCGAGCTCGACTCGAGCGTAACCAGAATCGGGGTATTCGCCCGGCGTGTACACCGACCAGAACTGAGCGCCGACCATGCCCTTTCGCAGTCGATCGAGGTCGGTCTGACCTGGCGTGCGCCTGCGCAGGTCATAGGCATCGACATTTCCGCGCGCGACGGTGTCTTCTCGAATTCGCCAGGGGAGATCGTTGTGCCCGTCGATCAGGGGAGTCTCACGCAGGATGCGGCGTGCACGGGCGAGATATGGATCGTCGGTGCTAGCCTGTGAATAAAGCGGCCTGGCCAACCCAAATGATAGAATCGCCGCAGCGCTCAGCATGATACTGACCGCGCGTGGGTTCAACAGAAGATGTGAGATCATGGGTCCCAAGCCGGCACTAAACTCGACTGGCGAATAGCGTCACAGAGAAAGCGTTGGACCAGGAGGGGTGTCCAGAAGATCGGCCGCGTCGCCACTATCCTCCTCGCGCACCACGAGTCGGATCGGATGGAGCCACTGAAGCCACGGCATCATCCCATTCGCATCGTCGCGAATGAGATACGAATCGATCCCATTGGCATCCAGAACGGCTTGTGCGACGTGGGCCTCCGCCTCGCTGGCGAAGGTTCTGATCACCGTTTTGAGCTCGTGACCCTTTTTGTCCATTTCGTCTCCATCGCGTGGGACATGGTGGGGATCTCTGAAATCTGTATCGGTGACCAGTCAACTGCATCCTGGCGAAGATAGCGGGATGGCACGCGGCCTGCCCGAGATGCCATTGACTGATTAACAGCCAGGCGATTTTCATGCAGACATTTTTTAGATATTCAGTTGCGCTGTGTTTCGGCGTTCTTTCCGCCGCAACGGCTTGCAACGGCTCCAAGAAGGAGAACCAGCCGACAGCTACCGCCCCTGAGGACACCATGCTGCTGCGCGACCTCGCGGAGGCAAACAGGAATACGGCGAACGCGGCGGCGTTAGATAACAGTCTGACTGCCGTCAGAACAAGTCCTGATTCACAGGCGCCAGCACCGGCCGGAACGACTCAGCCGCTGCCAACCGCCCCGGCCCAGGTGGCACCAAGGGGTACTACTGCTCCTTCGAGCAGCGCGGTTCGGCCCAGCAGTGCGACACAGACAACAGCGCAGACCACTCCGACCACGCGAGCTCGTCTGGAAACCCGCTCGGAAGAGGCGGATAGAACAACTACGAGAACCGCGGCTAGAACCACTGCCAGAACAACGACCAGAACAACGGAGTCGCGCGTAGCATCATCGTCAAGCGATCCATGTGACTCGCCGACAGCCACCGACCAGCGAACGTGCCTCAATAACTCAATCGTTGAGAACGACGCGGAGCTCAACCGGACCTACCAGGATCTCATTGCGCAAAGTAGAAAGTCGGGTGGACCGGAGCTCGAGGAGCGACTGAGGGAAGCTCAGCGCGCCTGGGTCAACGACCGCGACATGGCGTGTCGCCGGAGCGGCGACGACGCCAATGGGCTCTGGGCCCGTCCTGTTGCTCGATGTCTTGCGGAGTATTCGGCGAAACGAACGGCCGAGCTCCGGCGCACCCTCAACGGCTTCCGCGGTCGGTAGGGATCAGCGGGTCCCCGCTCGCATTTGCGTCCCGGCACTTGCAAGCGCGCGGCCCTGCAGGAGAGCGTCGATCTCCGCCGACGCAACCGGGCGAGGTGTGATCCAACCATCGGCGATCGCCCTCGTAGGCACAGTCACATTCGCGACGCCTCCGGTTGGACTGATTTCAACGACCGCTGTCGCATCAGTCACACCTTGTGAACCGCTGTTGATGACAAGCACCCATCTGCCCAGCGCTGGGCGCTGCCAACGCACGACGTACATGCCTGGCTGAGAACCGGGACGAATATCGAGTCGCACGCTCTCACGCTTACCGTTGACGACTCCTTCGGCGGTACCGGTAACTGTCTTCGCGATCATGTCGCCGTGGTGATAAGTGCGGACCGTCAAAAATGCATCACGTGATGCGCGGTCGAATGGGTTGGCCGGAAACTCTATCGCGATCCACGGCGGACCCGCTGACGCGGTACTGAACGCTGAGAGAGTGAGTGCCGCTACGAGCGCGAAGGAGCGAAGCAGAGTGTGTCTCATGGCAATCTCCTGAAGAAGTTTTTCCGGCGTTCGAGCTTGACGCTACTCGAATCCTTTCCGGCGCTTCTACGATGCCGCTCGCGTCTCCAGGGTTGACTGCTATTTCGCTTTTCGGAGTACCACCGCGCCCTTGAACGTGCGCACCGAAACTTTCGCTCCGCCACCGCTCAGTTCAGTCACCAGCTCTGCGCCACGACCGAAACGTCCAGGAGTTGGACGCTTGTCGGAAAGATTGTTGGTGACAGTTCCAGCGATCGTCACCGCGTAGAACGAGACACCCAGCCTCTCTGGAAGCGCCACCGTCACCGCTCCACTGTGGCTGTCGAAGTCGAAGGAACCGCTCCGATCGAGCTTGGCCGCCGTGAAGTTTATGTCTCCGGTTACGGTTTCGACTTTCGTACGCTCGAACACACCGCCATCGACTTTCACGGCGCCGCTCACCGTGGAAAAGGCGGCGTCCGAGCTCGCGCCATGAAATGTGATTACGCCCGACGCGCTTTTTGCCCGCACCCAGGACGGCGAGCCGTTGATGTGGATGTCGCCGTCGATCGCCTCAGCGTTCAGCTCGCGTGGACTACCATTCACGTCGATCGTTCCGCTGACTACATAGAGATCCAAACCCCCGTCGACCCCACCAACGTCGATGTTCGCGGTCGCGGTTTTGATCCAGAGCCTCACCCTCGCTGGCACCCAGATCTCCAGCCGCGCCGGCTTTGGATCGCTCTCGCTTCCCGACTCGATTCCGAACTTGACTCCTGTGTATCCGCCTCCCCCGTAAAATCGATCCAGTGGGGACATCGTCCCACGAATCAGTACGGTGTCTTTGTTCCAGCCATGGACGACAACGCCGCCGACCATGTTCACGATTCGCAACGCCCCTTCCATTCCGAGCGGAACGCGACGCTCGATCTTCTTCTGCGCCGCGAGCGGCGTGGATGTCAAAAACACTGCAGCCAGGGCAGCCACCGCTACACGGTTAACTGCCACGCGTCATCTCCGTCGATCGCCGCAGGAGGTCAACTTTCTGCTTGTAGTTCGCCGACAGCATCTCGATCAGAACCTTATTGGCGGGATCGCGCGCCAGTGCGCCGCGAGCCTCGAGGATCGCTTCGTCGATCGTGCGGAGGCTTGCCTTGAGCTGCGCCACCGTCTCCGGCGCCAGCACACCTTCCTGCCGGTCGAGGATGTCCTGGAGCGTGCTCGCGGTGCGGAGATAGTTGTTCTCCTCGATCGTGAACGCCGCGAGAGTTGCCGGAGCGCCCGCATCGTTGGGTCCGACGACAGCCAGGCGTTCGCTCGAGCTCGCGCGGGACTTCACGTATGCGAGCGTACCAGCCGAGGAAAGAATCGCGACGATCGCGGCCGCTGCAATGGCTGTCGCCAATGGGCGACGCCGGAACAGCTCTCTCGGAGTTACGCCACGGCGATAGCCGGCATTTTCCTCTCGCAAGATCGCGGAACGAATGTTCTGCCACGCCTCTTCTGGCGGTTCGATCGATTTCGGAAGCTGCGCCACACCAGATAGCACGCGCCGTAACCCCTCCAGTTCCGCGCTACAGATACCGCAAGCGCCTACATGATCTCGTACAGCATCGCTCGCGTCCGGATCGAGGTCGCCTGTTACATAGTCGTCCAGCAAATGTCTGATGATTTCGTGTGTCATGCGTCCTCCACGTTCCCACTTTCCAGTTTCGCTCTGAGAAGTCTGCGCGCGCGATGCAACTGCGCTTTGATGGTTCCAACTGAAACCCCTAGTTGTTGCGCGATCTCCTGGTGCTGATACCCCTCAACATCGTGCAGAACGAACGCGAGTCTCGCCCCCTTTGGAAGCGATGCAACTGCCGCTTCCATGTCCATCCTGAGCTCCACGCTGCTGCCGCTCGCGGCGCCCGGCAGGCGCGACGTATCGTCCATCGGTAGTACCCTCGCCTCCCGTCTTGTCTCACTCCTCGCGTTCTCCAGCATCGTATTGACTGCGAGCCGGTGCAGCCACGACGAGAATGCGCAGTCACCGCGAAATGTCGCGAGACGCCGCCATGCCCGAACGAAAACATCCTGCATCAACTCCGTTGCATCCGTTTTATCACCGGCGCGCAGGCGCAGACATAGCGCATAGACTCGTCCCGAATTCTCTCGATAAAGAGCCTCGAACGCGTCGAGATCGCCCGCCTGCGCGCGGGTGATCTGCGCGAGGAGCGCCGAGTCGACATTGCCGGAAGGCAGCGGGGATGGTCCAGCGGAGTCTGATACCAAAGCGCTCGTCTTTGTCACAGGCGGAATAAGATGCCACTCGGGGCTCCAGGGTTGAAAACCCTGGAGCCCCGGTGTTGGTCGCCGTTACTGGCCCGACCGACGGATCGAGCGGGCACGCAGAACCGCTACTCGGTATCTCCGCCCAAATCGAATTTCGCCTCGGTGAGAGCGATAATACGGTCGAGCGCAGCCCTCACATCCAGCGGCAGCTCCCGTCGCGCCGTCAGCCGCTCGGCTTCTCTCCTGATGGATTCCAGCGCCTGCATGAAATTCCCTGCCTTGAGTTTCCCGCTGTTGTCAGTCATTTGCGCCTTGCCGAGCAGTGGTTGAGGATCTGAATGGGTGTGGCAACCGGAGATTGCCCTAAGCACGAGCTAGCTGATTCGACTTTGCACCTGGGAGCTGCGGAGCGGATCTGCGTTCGCCAACCTGCTGACGCCACATCGCATAGTACAGGCCTGTTCTCTCGAGAAGATCGTCATGCTGTCCGACTTCCACGATCCTTCCACGCTCGAGAACGTAGATCCTGTCGGCGTGCATGACGGTTGAGAGACGGTGCGCGATGAGGATGGTGATCACTTCGCGCGAGTTCGCGACATCGCGCATGGTGCGACTGATCTCTTCCTCGGTTAGCGAGTCGAGCGAAGAGGTCGCCTCGTCGAATACCAGCAGGTGTGGCGTGCGGAGCAATGCTCGCGCGATCGACAGGCGCTGCTTCTCGCCGCCAGAGACTTTCACGCCTCCTTCGCCGATTACTGTATCCAGTCCCTTGTCAGCCCGAGCGAGGAGTGTGTTCGCCGCCGCCTTGTGCAACACCTCGTAACATTGGGCGTCGGTTGCATCCGGATTCACGAACTTGAGGTTCTCTCTGATCGTTCCGGAGAAGAGCTGCGCGTCCTGGGTGACGAAGCCGATTCTCTCCCGAAGCTTGTCGAGATCCACGGTATCGCTTGGCAGACCGTTATATAGTATGCGGCCAGTTCTGGGCGGATAAAGTCCAACCAACAGCTTCACCAGAGTGGTTTTCCCGGCGCCCGACGGCCCGACGAACGCGATTGTCTCGCCACGTTCCACTGAGAACGAGATATCGCTGAGCGCGGGCGTCGTTGCGGTCTGGTGCATGAAGCCGACGTTCTCGAACTCGAGCTCCTCGATGTCCGACAGTGGAACCGGAGCGACGGGTTTTGGATCCTTCGGCGTGTCGAGAATCTTGCGAAAGTTTATCAGCGAGACTTCCGTCTCTCTGTACACGTTGATGATGTTGCCGAGCTCCTGCATCGGTCCGAAGATGAAAAACGAATAGAAGAGCAGGGAGAAGAACTGTCCGATCGTGATCTTCTGGGTGAAGATCAGGTACAGCATCATGAATAGGATGCTCGTGCGCAGAAGATTGACCGTCGTGCCCTGGATGAAGCTCAGGCTTCGGATGTACTTCACCTTCTTGAGCTCGAGGTTCAGAATTTTCTGCGTCGTGGTGTTGAGGCGCACGACTTCCTGATCGGCGAGGCCCAGGCTCTTTACCAGCTCGATGTTCCTGAGCGACTCCGTAGTAGATCCAGCGAGAGCGGTCGTTTCCGAGACGATGATCTTCTGCATCGCCTTGATGCGTCCGCTCAACGCCCAGCTCAGAAGGCCGAGAACCGGAACTGTCGAGAGAAAAGCCGGCACGAGCAGCCAGTACACGTGCCACGCGTACACCACCACGAAGAGAACCCCGACCAGCGTCGTGAAGATCAGGTTGATCGACAGCGAGATGAACTTCTCGACGTCGGACCGAACCTTCTGGAGCTTGCCGAGGGTTTCGCCGCTGCGCTGATCCTCGAACACCGAGTACGGCAGCTCGAGGGAATGCCGGATGCCATCAGAGTACATCTCAGCGCCGACGCGCTGGACGATGACGTTGACGAAGTAGTCCTGGAAGTTCTTGGCGACACGTGAAACGAACGCCACGCCCATCGCCATCAGCAACAGCTTGCCGGCGCCAAGAATGAATTGCGACGTGTGATACTCGCGGAAGCGGGTAGCATAGTCGTCGATGACGTGCCTGAAGATGAGCGGATCGAGCAGCGAGAAAATCTGATTCGTCGCCGCCAGCACCAGCGCGAGCAGAATCAGCCCGCGGTATTTACCGAGATAGGAATAAAGCAGAGTCACCCCGCATTCTATTGGGGTGCCGTCATGCTGGCAAATGAACCCGGAATCGTATCGTGAGTCAGGTCGCTTGGTGCGCTTTTAAAGCGCCTTTTTTGGGGCTAGAGGGGAAGAGGGGAGACCGGTAAGACCGGTGAGGAATCTTTTTTTGGCCCGGTCCTATAGAGGCGATGTAATTCTATAAAAGCCCAGTTATAAATAGCCTTCTTCATCGATTTGTTCTCACCGGTCTTACCGGTCTCAGCAACCATAACCCTCTGCTACGTAGAGTGGGTCTCAAGCTTACACCGGCCGAATCTCGTCTTCCTCGGGAGGGTTCTCGCGACGTCCAACCCGGATATCGTCCGGACGTTCGCCCGGCGCACCATGACCGTCCCGAGCGGGGTCACTCACCCCCGGAATCGCACCGCCACGCAAGCTCGAATTTCCAAGCAGGTTGTGCCCTTGCTTCTCCTCGACGCTCATTGGCTCGTCGGCACTGGGCGCGGTCGTCTCCACCCATTCTGATTTCCAGCCGCGGCGGCTTTCCGGACTTGAATCCTCTTGCCCGCGCGTTGCGCCCTCGTCGTTCTGCAGCTTGTCGTTTGCCATAGGTGTCTCTCGGTTCAGAATATGGCTCGGCGGGCGCCGAGCAGGTTGTTCAGAGAGGCATAGCGTATGCCTGTTATGGGAGATCCATTATCACAGGCTAATCCAATGACGGACAAAGAGCGCGACCGACAGGCGGACATTCCTACGGGAGCCGACGAAGAGGCCGGGGAGAAGGAGAGAAGTGATCGTGCGGCGGAAAGAAAGGCAAAGGAGTCGGATTCACGCGACACGGCGAACCCACCTCGCACGACAACCGGAAACTTCACTGCTCCCAAGTTCGGGTCGGCTACCAGTGGCGGAGCTGAGTTCGAGCCCGGTCCCGAGCGCGACTGAAATTGCTCAGGGGCGTCTACCGGTAGCGGCAGGCGCCCCACGCACGAAGGCGATGTAATCGGTGGGGACTGGAACGCCACCCGATGCGCGCAGCGATGCGGCGATCTGCCCCCGGTGATACGCGCCGTGCAGCGAGACATGGGTGAGGATGTCTTCCAGCGTCGACGTGAACTGATCACCGGCGCTGTTTCTGTAGGTAATGCGCCGCTCGCGTGACTGAGGCGTGAGCTCCGACGCAAGTTTCAGATATGCGGCTGCGTTCTCTGCCGCGAGCTTTTCGCACTCATCTAGCGTGAGAGGCGGCCAGATCGCGACTTTGGCCGGTGCACCGTGTATTCGCGAAAGCCAGACGTGCTCCGAGCCAAGGATGTGCGCGTAGAGGTCGAGATCCTTTTTCAGTACTGTGTGCGCGTCGCGAAGGCTCTGCAGCACGCGGGCATCGGCCCACTCCAGGTGCTGAAAAACTCGCGTGAGATGATCTCTCATGTCTGATGATTTTCCAGTATTTCGGAGACTATTTCTGCAGCTCGACTGGACGACCAATTGTCCACGGGATTTTTGCGGCATCGAGCGCTGCGTTGAGAGCGGGAATGCGTCTCTGCAAGAGCGTATTTATGCGGCCAACTTCGCGCTGGAGATCCGAGGTCGCGAGGACGAGGGTCGAACGCTGGAGCTCCGTGGGCTGTGACGTGACATTACCGATCTCCTCCGCCACATTGTTGACGCGCTCCTGAATCGACGGCTCTTCTGTGCGTCTGTCGTCCACGGCTTCGCTCTCGGGATCGCCGCGAAGTTTCTTGACGATATCGCTGATCTCTTTGTCAATAGAATCCGCCTGCTTTGATACACTATCGGGGGCGGGATTGGATTTCAGTGCGGTTTTTACGTCAGTGATCTGATCCTTGAGCTGTTCTGCGGTTCGGACCGCGGCCTGCACCGTTGCCTGGAGACGTCCGGTGCTCACCCGCATGTCGTAGAGCGCCCGGTAATCCGCTTCGCTCATCGGTACGAGTGGATCGGAGCGCACTTCCACCGGAGTCTCGCGCACGATTGCCGGTGTCGTTCCCTGCTTCACGGTCAGTCGCGCTGTGTATTTCCCGGGCAGCACAAAAGGCCCGGACGGATCGCGCTGCCTGAACTGCGGCTCGCCGACCTGGTTCACCGGCCGACGCGTTGTGTACGGCGGCGCTGTGCGCAAGTCCCAGGTGACGCGGTGCATCCCGGCTTTCTTGTTGGCGGTGAGATCGCGCACCCGATTTCCAGTCGCGTCATATATCGCGAGCGTCACGTCGCTGCCCTTCGACAGAGAGTCACGAATGAAGTATGTCATGATCGCGCCGAACGCTGGATTGGGCGCGGAATATTCACGATCTCCAGTTGCGCCCGCGCCGCGCACTCCGCCGGGAACGGAGCTGTTCGGGTTGTATTCCGTGGCTGCTTTCACTGGAAAGAGGTACGTGCCGGCGCGATTGGCTTCGCCAAGCTTTTCCAGAGGACTGATATCGTCGATGATGTAGATGCCGCGGCCGTGGGTGCCGATGACGAGATCGTGCTCGCGTGGTTGTACGACGATATCGTGGACAGCTACCGTGGGAATATTGTATTTGAGCTGAGTCCAGGAATTTCCCTGTGCGGCCGAATAGAAAATTCCGAATTCGGTTCCCACGAACAGGAGATTGGGCTCGGTGACATCCTCGCGTAGCACCTGCACCGAACCGTCGGCAGGAAGATTTCCGGTGATCTGATTCCAGTGCGCGCCGTAGTCCGTGCTCTTGAGCACGTACGGCCTGAAGTCGTTGTTGCGATGATTGTCCATTGTCGCGTACACTGTTCCCTCGTTGAATCGCGACGCAACGACGCGACTCACGTACGTCTGATCCGGCACTCCCGGAAATTTGGTAATTCGGTTCCAGGTCGTGCCGCCATCGCGCGAGACCGAGACCACTCCATCGTCGGTGCCGACGTAGAGCAATCCCTGCTTCATCGGGGATTCATCGATCGTGCTGATGTTTCCGTACTCTGCCGTTCCCTGGTGCCGCGCGATTGCATCGCGTGGCCAGATCTTCCCCATCACCGGGAGGCTGTCACGATTGAGCTGACGCGTGAGATCGGGGCCGAGACGGGTCCACGCATCTCCGCGATTGGTGCTCTTGAAGAGATAGTTCGCGCCGAAGTAAAGTGTGTTGTGATCATAGGGCGAGATGAGCATCGGGGAGCTCCAGTTCCATCGATACGGCTTCGCTCCAAACGCGGGAAGCGGCTTGATGGTTTTCTGCTCACCGGTCCGGACGTCGAAACGAACGATGTCACCGCCCTGCGACTCACCGTAAACGGTATTCGGATCGGACGGATCTATTTGCGCGTAGAATCCGTCGCCACCCGTAGTGCGAATCCAATCGGCGTTGGTGATGCCCTGCCGATTGCGTGTCTGACTCGGTCCACCCCAGCTACTGTTGTCCTGCAATCCACCGTAGACGTAGTAAAAGGGCTGCCGCATATCAGTGGCGATCGCGTAGTACTGCGAGATCGGCAAGTTCGGGACGAAATCCACCGTGCGTCCGCGATCTCGGCTGATGTAGACTCCGCCGTCGCAGCCAATGATGAGATGATCGGGATCGGTTGGATCGATCCACATCGCGTGATGATCGGAATGGGCTGAGCTCGCCGTATTGCGGAAAGTGCGTCCTCCATCGGTCGATACCTGGAGCGGAACGCCCATGAAGTACACGCGATCCGGGTTTGTTGGATCTACACGTACTTGGCCCATGTACCATGGATAGGAGAAACCTGCGCCCATCCTCTGCCAGCTCGCGCCGTAATCGTCGGAGCGGTAGACACTCCCTTCGGTATTACCCGTCGCCGCGCCAGTGCCAGTGACCTTCGTCTCGATTGTCGCGTAAACGATATTCGGGTTCGACCTGCTGACGTCGAGTCCGATTCTCCCGACATCTACTTTGGGCAAGCCTTCGGTAAGTCGGGTCCAGGTATCGCCACCGTCGATGCTTTTCCAGATTCCGCTTCCTGGTCCGCCTCCTACATAACTGTACGGCCGGCGCTCACGCTGGAACGATGCGGCGTAGATGATGCTGGGGTTGGTCGGATCGAAGATGACGTCCGTGAAGCCCGTGTGTGCATCGATGCTCTTGACGTTTTTCCAGGTGCGGCCGCCGTCAGTAGTCCTGAACAATCCTCTGTCACCACCCGCTCCCCAGAGCGGGCCCGCCGCGGCGACAAAGACGATCTCAGAGTTGGTCGGATTGACGATGATGCGTCCGATATGCTCGGACTTCTTGAGCCCCATGTTCGTCCAGGTCTTTCCTCCGTTCTCGGATTTGTAGACTCCGTCGCCCCACGAAGAGCTGCGCTGGTTATTCGCCTCACCGGTGCCGACCCAAATCACCTGCGGATTATTGGGCGCTACTGCTATGTCGCCGATGGACGCCGAGGTCTCGTGATCGAAGATGGGCTCCCAGGTGGTGCCACCATTGGTAGTCTTCCAGACACCGCCAGATGCAGATGCGACATAAAAGAGCTCTCCCAGCCTCTCACCGATTTGCGTGCGCGGTCCTTCCGGCACCGCAAAGTCAACGACACGTCCGCTCGTGACAGCGGGACCGATCGACCGCCATGGAAGCTCCGCAAGCCGAGCGGAATCGGCGTCGAAAGCGGCGGGAGTAGTTTTGGCGTCGCGCGCTGATTGCGCTATGAGCGACACAGGGAAAGACGCGAGCAGAGCTATCGCGTGGACGGAGCGCGAGAACGGATGTGGCATCGAGTATTCAGGTAGGGACCGTGATAATCTCATTCCCGCGCGGGGTTTTGCCAACCACGCGCCTGTCAGGGACTAGATGGCGAAGGCATCGCTGCGACATCGACATCGATGTTAATGCCGACGCCATTCCACGTCTGGGCGACATCGAGCATGCCCTGCCACACTTGCGCGAACGCGACTCCCACGTCTTCAGGCGACTTGTCGAGGGAGAACCCTGATGTGCTGCTCACCCAGAAAACCGCCGATCCGGTCGCATGCATGTCGGCGTAAGCTCTCGCCACTCCTTCGTAGATGGCTTGGGCATTCGATTTCGAGACGTAGATTCCCGGCCGAAAGCGGCCGCCCGCGAGAACCTGCTGAACCCAGGCGCGATAGTATGAATCCATTGAAGCGGGAATCGACTGCATCGGCTCGATGTCGAGATAGATCACCGTACCATTCGGAAATCCTTCTGACGCCGTTTTGGTCACGGCATCGATTGCATCGGTAGTTCCCTGTTCCGTCGTAAGCAACGTTCTCGAGCAAGTCACGACGCCCGATTCAATCTCCGCCACTGTCGGCGGCGTCATGATGCCGGCACGTGCAGAGGGTCGCACCACGCTGCTTCGCTCCGGTGTTACATCGCGAAAGGCCAGTCCCTCGAAGGTTTGCTGTCCTACGTACAGCACCGCCAACCCCCAACCCATCTGCATGAGTGTGGCACGCCTGCCCATCCATGATGGATCGCGGTGACATGGCGCTGCGAGATAGTAGCCGACCCAACCGTACGGGGAGCCGGGCTTGCGCCAAGCGGCCATTGACGCATCGCCCGGGTAGATACTTGTATCGAAGCCCGGATAATTGGTCGATTCTCTCGGTGCGGGAACGGGTCCGACGACCATGCCGTGATCCGTACAGGCAACGCTCATCACGACCATCATAAGCGCAAAGCAGGCGCGGCCCCCTCGCGTCGCTTGCCTGAAACTGTGCCCCACTCTAGTCTGATTCATGCGCTCGCGGATCGTCCTCATCGCTGGATGCCTCGGCTTCATCTCAAACACCTTGCCGGGCCAGAAAGATTCGCTGACCCAGGCCAGTAATAGCGTCACATTTTCTCGCTCCTGGATTGTACCGACCGCGGTCGGGATCTCGGTCGCTTTCGACGAAGAGGCGCGCGAGGGAGCGCTCGCAAGTCATTCGAGAGCTCTCGATCGTCTCGCTCGAGTGGTCAATCCGCTTGGCACTGCCCGGATCCTGGTGCCGGCGATGGTGATCTCGTTCGTCGGAGGCGCTGTTGCCCGGGACAGCGCTTTCGAGCGAGGAGCTCTCAACACTGCCGCGGCTTACGTTGCTTCCGATCTGGTGGAATCAGTGCTCAAGCCTGTCATCGGTCGAGAGAGGCCGCACGTCTCGGGGAATTCGCGGCGATTCCATGCATTCACCAGGAGTGGCGATTGGCACTCCTTCCCATCGGCGCACGTTTCTCACATCACGTCCATAGTGGAAGGAATATCCGAGCAGACCCATTCTACACGCATCTCCGCGGTTGGTGATCTCCTGGTATCTCTCGTCGATTGGGATAGAGTATACGAGGACCAACACTGGGTGAGCGATGTGACGGCGAGTGTCGCGATCAGCTCGTTCGTGAGCCGAGCGACGGTACGTTGGATGGAGGCGCATTGGCGCCGTCCGGACGCGCGTGAAAGTGGCACATAGAACGGACCCTCCAGGTCCCCGGGTGCGCTTCCCCGGACACATGATGTGGCAATTTCTGCGGCGTCGTCTGCCGCTGCTGGTGGAGTCGGCGCAGAAGTACGGAGACATAGTTCTGTTCAGGATCGGAAACGAGCGAATCTATCTCTTCAATCATCCTGATCTCATTCGCGATGTCCTGGTAACGAACCAGAAAAATTTCACCAAGAGCCGCGCGCTCGTTCGCGCCAAGCGCGTACTCGGCGAAGGTCTCCTGACGAGCGAAGGCCAGTTCCACTTACGGCAGCGCCGGCTCGTACAGCCGGCGTTTCACCGCGACCGAATTGCAGCTTATGCCCAGTCGATGGTCGAGTACGCAGCCCGAGCCTCGAGCAAGTGGACAGATCGCGCTCGAGTCGACATACACGACGAGATGATGAAGCTTACCCTCGCGATAGTCGGCAAGACGTTGTTCAACACGGATGTCGAGAGCGAGGCAAACGAGATCGGTGAAGCGCTCACGACAACTTTCGCGGCATTCAACGTTGGCGTTCTTCCGTTCAGCGAAATCCTCGAGCGGCTTCCGCTTCCATACATGAAGAGATTCAACGCCGCACGCGCACGACTCGATGCGACGATCTATCGAATCATCGAAGAACGACGGGCGAGTGGCGAGGACAAAGGTGATCTGTTGTCGATGCTGCTGCTCGCGCAGGACAGCGAGGGCGACGGCGGCCAGATGACCGATACCCAGCTTCGCGACGAAGCGATGACGCTGTTTCTCGCCGGACACGAGACTACGGCCAACGCGCTCTCCTGGACGTGGTACCTGCTCTCGCAGCATCCCCAAGTCGAAGCGCGATTTCACGCGGAGGTCGACGCATTGGGCGACCGACTTCCGGGTTCGGAAGATCTGCCAGCTTTGGCCTACACGCGGATGGTGCTCACGGAGTCAATGCGTTTGTATCCGCCAGCGTGGGCAATTGGTCGGCGCGCGATCAACGACTTCGAGGCCAATGGATACAAGATTCCCGCGCGGTCGATGGTTCTCGTTTGCCAGTACATCGCTCATCGCGACCAGCGCTTTTTCTCTCATCCGCTGAGATTCGACCCGGAGCGTTGGAAACCGGAAGTCGCAGCGACGAGACCGAAGTTCTCCTACTTCCCATTCGGCGGTGGAACCCGCATTTGCATCGGGGAGCAGTTCGCGTGGATGGAAGGCATTCTCGCTCTCGCGACGATTGGCCGGCAATGGAGCTTCCGCTACACAGGCGAAGACTCGCCCCAGGTCGATCCAAAAATCACGCTTCGGCCATTGAATGGAATCCCAATGAACGCGCTGCGGCGATGACGACATTCATCTAACCGAACAGTAGCTTTATTTGTGCTTCGATCACCTCGACACGTCCACCCATGATTCCAATGATGAAGATCCTTCACTCCCGACTCCTTCCGATTGCGTGGCTCCTGCTTGCGCCGCCGATTCTCGCGCAGCAGACGTATCAGTCGCCGCCGCCAGATCTCGTGAGAATCCTCGACGCGCCCGCCAATCCGGTCTCGTCGATCAGTCCGAACAGACAATGGATCCTTGTCACCGTGAGCGATCCCCGATCGATCACCATCAGCGACATGGCGGACTCCGCTTACTATCTCGCGGGGAGCAAGATCAGAGCGAAACCCGACTACAAGATCGAGAATATCGGAATCCAGTCCGGAACGGTCACCGCCATCAACGGCAAGACTTCCGTAGCTCTCAAAGTGCCGGATGGTGGATGCATCGGCAGCACCTCGTGGTCGAAGGGCGGTGATGAGCTCGCGTACACTACTATCGCGAGTGGAAACATGGCGCTCGAGATCCTCGATCCCGCATCGGGCAAGACCAGACGAATATCGGAGTCTGGATTATCCGGAAAGATTCGCGACCTCGATTGGTCGCGCGATGGCAAGCACCTGGCCTTCACTACCACCACACCGGCCGGCACATCACTCTGGGTCACGGATGCCGCGAGCGGAACAGCGCGCAGGCTCACTCCACCCGTTCTCAACATCACGACCGCGCGCGGTAACATTGTCGAAGATCCGGGCTGCAATTGGCTGAATGGAAAAGCCCCGCTCGTGTGCAGATTATGGCCAGCGAATCGCGGCGCACCGCCCAGGATTTCCGACGTCCCAACCGGAGTAATTGTTCAGGAGTCCTACGGGCGCTCAGCACCCGCGCGCACGTATGAGTATCTGCTGCAGAGTCCCACCGACGAAGCACTCTTCGACTACTATTTCACGGACCAGATTTCACTCGTCGACTTGAACGGCAAGGTCAAGCCGATCGGACAACCGGGAATCCACAAAGCTGTCGCGCCGTCGCCCGGTGGAAATTATCTCCTCGTCGAGACGGTCCAGCGCCCATACTCGTATCAGGTGCCGATGGATGTCTTTCCATCGCGCACCGAGATCTGGAACCTGGATGGCAAAGTCGTGCGCGAGATTCGGAACTCCCATCTCGCCGAGGAAGAGCCCAGCGCTCGAGACGCCGTTCTGCCGGGAACCAGATTCGTCGAATGGCGCTCCGATGCTCCGGCGACTCTGGTAATGGTGGAGGCGCTCGACAAGGGAGATCCACGGAATCGAGTGCCGAAGCGCGATCAGGTATCGCTGCTTTCCGCACCGTTCACTGGAGCGCCAGCACCATTCATCCAGACCGAATACCGGTTCAGAGGAATCAACTGGGTCGCGCCGAACATCGCATTCCTGAGCGAAGGTCTCTCACGCGGCGCACGACTCCGAACCTGGATGATCGACCCCTCAGCGTCAAATGGTGGGACGCCGAAACTGGTATGGGATCGGAGCAGGGAAGATCGCTACTCCGATCCAGGTAATTGGGTCTACGTCCAGGATCCGGCGAGTGATCGCCTCATTCCTCTCCGCTCGACCGATGGCAGGTATCTATATCTGCGAGGAAATGGAGCATCTCCCGAAGGAGACAAGCCGTTTCTCGATCGGTTCGATCTCACGACCGGGAAATCAGAGCGCCTGTGGCAATCCGCGCCTCCACATTATGAGCAGGTAGTGCAGGTAGTCGACAGAGATGCGAACCGTATCATCACTCAGCGCGAATCGCCAACGGACCCGCCGAGTTTCTTTCTCCGAGATCTCCGCGGCAACTCACTGAGCCAGATCACCAGGCTCGGCGATCCCGCCCCGTATTTCGCCGACGTGAAGAGCGAGCTGATCACTTACACGCGGCCGGATGGTGTGAAGTTATCCGCAACGCTCTATCTGCCTCCGGGCTACGACAAGTCGCAGGGACGTCTGCCCTTTTTCTTCTGGGCGTATCCGCGCGAATTTCAATCGGCCGATGCGGCATCACAGCTCACCGGATCACCATATCAGTTCAAGCGCCCGAGCCGGCAGAACTATATGATGTTGCTCATGCACGGCTACGGCGTGCTCGATGGTCCGACGATGCCGATCGTTGGTGTCAATGGAAAGGAGCCGAACGACACCTACGTCGAGCAGCTCGTTGCCAGTGCGCAAGCCGCGGTCGATAAGATCGTCGACATGGGTATCGCCGACCGTGATCGCATCGGAATCGGCGGACATTCGTATGGCGCGTTCATGACCGTCAACCTACTCGCACATTCCGATATTTTCCGCACCGGCATCGCTGAAAGCGGGGCTTACAACCGTACTCTGACGCCCTTCGGATTTCAGGCGGAGCCGCGTACCTACTGGGAGGCGCCGGAAGTCTACAACAGCATGTCGCCGTTCAATTATGCCAACAAGATCAACGAGCCTCTGCTCCTGATCCACGGTCAGCGCGACGACAATTCAGGAACCTTTCCAATTCAGTCCGAGCGTCTGTTCGCCGCAATCAAAGGGAACGGCGGCAACGTACGCTACGTACAACTTCCCCTGGAGCCGCATGGCTACACCGCGCGCGAAACCCAGCGTCACGTGCTCTGGGAGTACATCAATTGGCTGGACAAGTACGTGAAAAACGCGCAGCCGCGTGCTGCTACCGGGGCGACGGCAACGTCACCAGCACCGAAGTAGCAATCAGCACGAGAGCGGCGAACGTGAGCTCGAGTCGCGCCGAGCGACGTATGGCGAACTCGGATCCTTCGGGGCCAAGCGAAGGGCGGACGCGTCTCCAGTTCCAGGCGCCAAGCAGCACGACGATGAGGACGAAGAAAAGTTTGATCAGGAGCGTGATTCCATAGCTCGTGGTGTAGAGAGCAGAAATTCGTTTGAGGTGCAGCCACGCAGTGGTGAGACCTGTGAGCGCGAGTATCGTAGCGGCGGTGAGTGCGAGTGGTGAGAACGAGTTGATTAGATCGGCGACGAGCTGCGCTCGCTCGCGCCCCGCGGTTGCGCTCCTGATCACTCCGCGGATGCCGACGATCGCGAGAACGAGCAGAGTACCGAGCCACGTCGACGCGGCCAGAATGTGCACCGCGTTGACCTTCCCGGCCAGCCTGCCGGTGTAGAGCGGTTGGAGCACCGCGAAGAGAACACCCACCGCGGCAATCATCCATCCTAGCGTCGCGTTCAGGCGTACGAGCAGGAAGCCAATGAGTGCCAGGCCGAGCACGGCGAGCTTGAACTCGAGCGGACGCGGATTCTTTGGCAGCGCTTCCGCGAAAGTCTTGTGCTCAGTAATCGAGGCGAGGTAAGGACCGCCGAGAAACGACGGCGCGAGAAGGAGGATGCCGAGGATCCCGAGGAGCGCCGCGTTATCGGGTCGAAGGATGTTGCGGGCGTCTTCGGTCATTCCGCGAACGCGCCGTACGATTCCGTATCGGAATCCCACCGCGCCGATCGCCAGGAAATAACCCACGAACTGGACGAGCTGGACGAACGCCTCAGTGAAGCTGAATCCGGGTGGAGGTCCGCCTGGACCTCCGGGGCCGACCGGCGGTCCGATCTGTTGCACAGCCTGCGCGATCGCTGCCAGTGCGTGAACGATGTTCGTCATTCTTTTCTTCCCAGCAGCGACGAGTCATAGTGCGCCAGCAGGTCTGCGGGGCCGTCGTAGCACTCCGCGGCTCCTTGCAGTTGTTTGTCCGTCCAGCCGCCCGATCGAAAAGCAATGATACGCACTCCCGCTCTCTCGGCCGCTTCGACGTCGTAGGGCGTGTCGCCGATCATCACGAGCTTCTCGCGCGGGATGCCGCTCTCATTGATTGCGGCGCGGACGATGTCCGGGTCCGGCTTGGATCGCTTCGCATCGCTGGCGGTCGCCTTCTCACCCATCAGGCCGTTGACCTGAGCCGCCTTGAGCAAGCCCTCGAGCTCTTTGTCTTTTGCGGAAGTGGCGACAAGCGG